>NZ_CAJCKG010000002.1:0-155552 GCF_903970945.1 Curtobacterium sp. ME26 | reverse complement strand
CGCGCAGGGCGTCGACGGGCGAGGTGCAGTCTTTCCCACCACCGCGCGCGTCGGATCAGCCGACGGCGACGTGCCCGTCCGCGTCCTCGGCGAGCGGGAGCACCCCCGACTCCGGCACGGCGACGGCCACGTGGTGCGCGACGCTCGCGCCGACCGCGAGGGTGAGCCGACCGGCACCGACCCGCAGTGCGGCGAGCGCGGACAGCATGGCCGCGCCGGGCGTGTACGAAGCACCACCGATGACGAGCACCTGCCCGCGACCGTACTTGCCGGCACCGGGCTCGGGCAGCGGCCACTCGCGCAGGACGTTCGGCGTGATGTGCTGCGGGGCCTCCGGCTCACTCGACACGGGCGTCGTCCTTCCGGCCGCTGTGCTCGGTCACTTCGTCGTCGTCGAGGTGCCCGACGGCGGAGAACTCCTCGAGCGTCCAGGGCGCACCGGGGCCGTCGCGGTGGAGCCGGGTGAGCGAGGCGTTCGCGACGGTGTGGTCCTCGGCGAAGGCCATGAGCGCGTGCTCGTCGAGGTCGAGGCACACGGCCATCGCGAGCATGACGACCGCGTCGTGTGCGGCGACGAGGAGCCGCTCGGTCCCCTCGAGCCGGTCGACGTCGGTCATCACCGTGCGGAGCCGGAGCATGACGTCCGCCCACGACTCCCCGCCCGCGGGCCGGTGGTAGTACTTGCCGAGCCACTGTCGGCGGCGCTCCTCGTCCGGGTAGCGGTTGCGCACGCCCTGTCGGGTGAGCAGGTCGAGGACACCGAGCTCCCGGTCGCGCAGCCGTTCGTCGGTGCGCCTCGGCGGCTCGGTCAGGCCGCCGGCCTCGAGCGCGATGCCGATCGTCTGCTGCGCACGACGGTAGGGCGACACCCACAGCGCGACCGGGACGTCGTCGACGCCGCGGTCGGCGAGCTCCTGCCCGAGCGCCCGCGACTGCTCCTCACCGAGGGGGCTGAGCGGGACGTCGGCATCGCGGTGGTCGACCTCGATGACGTCCGCGCCAGCGGCGTCCGCACGGGCGGCGGCGACGTTGGCGGTGGACTCCCCGTGGCGGACGAGCCAGATCTCGGTGACTGCCATGGGCGCGACGCTAAGCCGAGGCCCCTGGGCCCGCTCCCGGTCAGGCAGCCGGTCGGGCGCTCCTGATCGGTCGCACCGGACACGGCAGGCCGGCGGCCCGGAAGCGGCGGACCAGGGCGCCCGGGTCGAACAGGTCCCGCCACTCG
Source organism: Curtobacterium sp. ME26 (assembly GCF_903970945.1). Taxonomy (NCBI): domain Bacteria; kingdom Bacillati; phylum Actinomycetota; class Actinomycetes; order Micrococcales; family Microbacteriaceae; genus Curtobacterium; species Curtobacterium sp. ME26. The sequence goes on along the minus strand of NZ_CAJCKG010000002.1, from coordinate 154,327 downwards.
AGTCGCACGACCGCCCGGACCCCGGGGACCGTCAGCAGCCCCTCGTGCCGACGCTTCTCGTCGAGGAACACCTCGGTCGGGCTCCTGCCCGCGAGGTACCGCTCCTGCGTGTACTTCGCACGGCCGTCGATCTCGACGACGACGCCCTGGTCGGGGAACCAGAAGTCGACGGCGTACCGACGGCCGTCGACCACGAACCCCTGCTGCAGCACCGGCTCCGGCAGACCGAGCTCCAGGAAGACGACGCGGGCGAACGACTCCGCTGCGGATCCGGACCGGCCGTCGGCGAGGTCGATGACCTGGTCGGCGCGTCGGCGCCCGCGAGACCGGTGGTGGACCGCTGCCCGGAGGCACCCGGTGCCGATGCCGCTGCGGAGGGCCGCATCGGCGACGACCACCGCGGTCCGGAGGTCGTCGGACATCGCGATGTCGACCGCCGTCCGCGGCACGGACGTCACCGCGACCCCGTCCGCCTCGACCCGTTCGGCCGGCGGCACCGGACGCGTGTGCAGGACCAGGGTCGGTGTCCGGCCGCGGTACATCGACTCCGGCACGGTGGCGTGCACCGGGGCGTTCCACCCGGACAACGCCGGGAGCCCGTGGACCGCGGCGGCCGACACGTGCGAGGCGACGGCGGGGGTCCCGAGCCGTCCGAGCCGTGCGTACACGCGTGTGACGTACCGCTGCCGAGGGCCTGCGCCGTCCCACCGGACGCCTTCGACGAAGGCGTTCGGGCCGACGCGGACGAGCCGATCGGAGCCGCTGGACCGGACGCGGCGACGCAACGTGGTCGGATCGCAGCCGACCTCGCGGGCCGGACCCGCACGGAGGATGGGGAGTGGTCGTTCCATGCCGGGAGCGTGCCCGGTCCCCACCGCGGGACCGGGGCCGGCGGGGCGGACTGTGGACGAGCCTCCCGTCCGCTCGCCCTGTGCAGGACGCCCGTTCCTTCCCATGACGGCCGCGATGGGAAGTGAGAACGGGCGTACCTGGTCGTCCTGTTCGACCACGTACGCCCGTTCCCATCAGGTACGCCCGGATCGACCGGGCACGACACCGCGGGCGACGTGGAACGACCGGGCACGACACCGCGGGCGATCAGCGAGCGGCGCAGACCGCCGCCCTCCCCGCAACGCGGCGCCGAGGGAACGCACCCGTGCTCCCCCGGCGCCGCAGCCCCTCCGGGCCGGCGGCACCGGACCCGCTGCCACGGGCCCGGCGCCGCCGCCTCAGCCCCGCCGCACCCGCAGCGTGACGATCTCGAACGGACGCAGCGTGAGCACGACCGGCTCCCCGGCCGCCCACGTCCCGTCGCCGACCGGCCGCTCGAGCAGGTCCACCGCGTCGACCGCGGCGACGTCGAACCCGAACGACACCCCGACGTCCGTCGCCCGACCGCCCGACGCCTCGTACAGCCGCACGACGACGTCGCCCGAGCGGTCCTCGGCGAGCTTGACGGCCTCGACGAGCACCTGCGGCGAGGACACGACGACCAGCGGCGACACCTCCGCCGAACCCGGCACCGAGCGCACCGGCAGGTTGAGCCGGTACCCGGAGTCCGCGGCGTCGAGCACCGAGGCGCCGACGCGCAGCACCGTCCGGAACACGTGGTGCCCCTGGTCGGCGTGCGGGTCCGGGAACGTCGGCGCGCGCAGCAGTGACTCACGCACGAGCGTCGTCGTCCCGCCGTCCGCACGCGTCGAGCGGGTGATGTCGTGCCCGTACGTGGAGTCGTTCGCGACCGCGACGCCGAACCCCGGCTCCGCGACGTGCACCCAGCGGTGCGCCGCGGTCTCGAAGCGGGCCATGTCCCACGAGGTGTTCTGGTGCGTCGGCCGGTCGATGTGCCCGAACTGGATCTCGCTCGACGCCACCGACGCCCGCACGTCGAGCGGGAAGGCGAGCTTGAGGAGCTTCTGCCGCTCGTGCCACTCGACCTCGGTCTCGATGTGCAGCTCGGGCTGCCCCGCGGTCGCCGAGTACCGGGTGGTCACCGACGACGAGCCGAAGGGGCGCGTCACGACGAGCGCATCGCCGAGCACCTCGACGGAGGCCGCCGCCAGGACGGTCCCGTTCCGCTGGTAGGCGCGGTCGATGTCCCACGCCTCCCACTGGTTCGGGGTGTCCCGGAAGACCGTGTACTGCGCGGCGACGGCGTCCGGTGCGACGGCGTCGCGTCCGGAGGCGTGGTCGACGAGCGACACGACGTGCCCGCTTGCGTCGATGGTCGCCGTGACGACGCCGGTGTCGAAGACGAAGCGGTCGCCGTTCCGGACGGGAGGCACGGCCTCCTCCGCCAGCGCGGCGGAACCACCCAGGGCGGTCACCCCGCCCGCCGTGACGGGCGAGGCGTTGAAGCGCACCACGGTCCCGACCTCGGCGCTGCCCCCGGACCCGACCGCACCCGCGCCCTGCGGCGCATCGAGCCCGCTGCCGGCTCCCCCGGCGAACGCGGTCGCCGACGCCCCGACCCCGGCGAGCGCCGGCGCCCCACCGCTCGCGAGTGCGGTCGTGGACGACCCGATCAGTCCCTCGAGGACCTCGGCGACCCGGGCGTACTCGGCCTCGGCGTTCTCGTAGACCCAGGCGATCGACGACCCCGGCAGGATGTCGTGGAACTGCTGCAGCAGCACGGTGTGCCAGACGGCCTCGAGCTCGTCGTACGGGTACTCGGCGCCGAGCCGCACGGCCGCGGTCGCCGCCCAGAGCTCGGCCTCGCGGAGCAGGTGCTCGGATCGGCGGTTGCCCTGCTTCGTGCGGATCTGCGACGTGTAGGTGCCGCGGTGGAACTCGAGGTACATCTCCCCCGACCACACCGCGGGCTCGGGCAGGACGCGCTCGAGCTCCTCGAACACCTGCGCGGGGGTGCCGAGGTCGACCCGCGGCGAGCCGTCGAGGTCGTGCTGACGTCGGGCCGCCGCGACCATCTCGCGGGTGGGTCCACCGCCGCCGTCGCCGAACCCGTACAGCAGCATCGACGTGTTCGCGACGCCGCGCTCCTTGTTGCCGCGTTCGCCGCGGAGCAGGTCGGCGGCGGAGACGTCCGAGTTGTAGGTGTCGGCCGGCGGCAGGTGCGTCAGGACGCGGGAGCCGTCGATGCCCTCCCAGTGGAAGGACGTGTGCGGGATGACGTTCGTCTCGTTCCACGATGGCTTCTGCGTGACGAACCACTTCGAGCCGGCGGCCCGGACGATCTGCGGCAGCGCGCCGGTGTAGCCGAACGAGTCGGGCAGCCAGGCCTCGGGGGTGTCGACGCCGAACTCCTCGAGGAACAGGCGCTTCCCGGCGACGAACTGGCGCGCGAGGGCCTCACCACCGGGCAGGTTGGTGTCCGACTCGACCCACATGCCGCCGACGGGGATCCAGCGCCCCTCGGCGACCCGCTGCTTGATGCGGGCCCAGATCGACGGGTAGCCGTCGCGGATCCAGGCGTACTGCTGCGCGGACGAGCACGCGAAGGTGAAGTCGGGGTCCTGGTCCATCAGGTCGAGCACGTTCGAGAACGTCCGGGCGCACTTGCGGATCGTCTCGCGGACCGGCCAGAGCCACGCGGAGTCGATGTGCGCGTGTCCGACGGCGACGGCGCGGTGCGCGGCGGCGCTGGCGGGCACGGCGAGGGCCGGGGCGAGCACGGCGCGGGCGTCCGCGGCGGTGCCCGCGACGTCGTCGGGGTCGAGGGCATCGGCGGCGCGCTCGAGCACGCGGAGCAGGTCGGCCCCGCGGGTGCCGTCGGTCGGCAGCTCGGCCATCAGGCCGCGGAGCACCCAGACGTCCTGCTGGAGCTCCCACACCGTGTCGTCGCGCTCGACGAGCTCGAGCGCGCGCAACCGGTAGATCGGCTCCGTGCCGGCCGTCGTCCGGGACCCGAGCGGTGTCGCGCCCTGGAAGTCGTCGCCACCGATGTCCGGGTTCGCGGCGGCCTCGACGTACAGCTCGAAGGAGCCGCCGGGGCCGACCTCGACGGGCACGGTGTCGTTGCGCGGCTCGATGCCCTTGATCGTCGAGCCGTCGGTGCGCCAGGCGAGGCCCTCGGCCTGGAAGCCGGGCTGCCGCTTCGAGAAGCCGAGGTCGACGCGGAGCTCGACGGTGGTGCCGGGGTCGGTGCCGAAGTCGTCGGGCACCGTGCCGCGGACCCGGAACCAGGTGGTGCCCCACGGCCGGCCGCCCCACGCGCTGCCGACCGTGAACGGTGTGTACTCGGCGGCGACGGCGACCTCGAAGGGCACGGGCTCGTCCGGCACCTCCCAGGCGTCGATGGTGACCGGGGCCGAGCGGCGGTGCACGGCGGGGTCGATGCGGTCGCGGACGAGGCGGGCGATCCGGGCCTCGACGAGCGGTTCGTCGTGGTGCATGGAGTGGTTCCTTTCCAGCAGGGGTCGGCGGGCAGGGCGGTACCGCGGCACCGTCTCCCGTCGAGCGGTGGGGTCAGCCCTTGATGCCGCCGGCGAGGGCGTTGCCGCCCCCGAGGCCGCGGGACACGAGCACGTAGAGGGCGATCACGGGCACGGAGTAGACGATCGAGAAGGCGGCGAGCTGCCCGTAGGCGACCGCGCCGTTCTGCCCGAAGAAGTTGAAGATGCTCACCGCGGCGGGCACCTTGTCGGGCGAGAGCAGCAGGACGAACGGGACGAAGAAGTTCCCCCAGGCCTGGATGAACACGAAGATGAACACGACCGCGATGCCGGGGCGCATGAGCGGGACGACGATCCGCGTGAGCGTGGTGAACATCGAGGCGCCGTCGGTCCACGCCGCCTCCTCGAGGGAGATCGGCACCGAGTCCATGAAGTTCTTCGCCATCCAGATCGCCATCGGCAGGCTCGTCGCGGCGAGGAAGAAGATGCAGCCCCACACGTTGTCGATCAGGTTGAGCGACACGAACAGCGCGTAGACGGGCACCATCATCGCCGTGATCGGCAGCCCGGTGCCGAACAGGATGCTGTACAGGAACGGCTTGTTGACGCGCATCTTGTAGCGGGACAGCGGGTACGCGGCGAGCAGCGCGAACACCACGGTGACGACCGCGGTGCCGCCGGAGAGCAGCAGGCTGTTCGCGAGCGGGATGAACGACAGCTCCGGGGTGAGCACCTGCGTGAAGTTGTCGAGCGTGAACTGCGTCGGCAGCTTCACCGACAGCGACGCCTGGGTGTCCACCGACGCCAGCACGAGCCAGAGCAGGGGCACCGCGAAGCAGAGGGCGATGACGAGCAGGACGACGTTCGACACCCAGCGCATGGTCCGTCCGCGCGGGGAGGTCATGTGCAGTGCGCCGGGCGCGGTCACCGAGCGGGTGACGTTCGCGACGGGACGGTCGGCGGTGAGGGCCATGGTCAGTCCACCTCGGGCTTGAGCGCGCGGATGTAGATGATCGAGAACACCGCGCCGACGATCAGCAGGATCGTCGCGATCGCGGTCCCGAAGCCGAGCTGCGAGAACTTGAACGCCTCCTGGTACGCCAGGATCGGCAGGGTCGACGAGTTCGTGCCGGGGCCGCCGCCCGTCATCACGAAGATGAGGGTGAAGACCGACAGCGTCTGCAGCGTCGTGAGCATGAGGTTCGTCGAGATCGAGCGGCGGATGACCGGCAGCGTGATGTAGACGAGCCGCTGCCACCCGGTGGCGCCGTCGACCTCGGCGGACTCGGTGATCTCCTCGGGGACCTCGGACACGGCGGCCGAGTAGACGAGCATCGAGAAGGCGGTCCCGCGCCAGATGTTCGCCAGGATCACGGCGAGCATCGGGTACGTGTAGAGCCAGTTCGCCCCGGTGATGCCGATGGACGCCAGGAAGGTGTTGAGCGTGCCGGTGTCGTTGAAGAACGCGTAGGCGGCGAACGACGCGACGATCTCCGGCAGCACCCAGGCGGCGACGACGAAGGTGCCGACGATCGCGCGGACGACCCGGTTCGCGCTGCGCATGAGGAGCGCGAGCCCGAGGCCCAGCACGTTCTGTCCCACCACCGCCGAGGCGAGGAGGAACACGATCGTCAGGACGACGGACTTCGGGAAGTCCTTGTCCTGGAAGAGCTCGACGTAGTTGCGGAAGCCGACGAACTGCTGGTCAGCGGCGCCGACGCCGGTCAGGGCCGAGTCGGTGAACGACCCGTAGAACGACGAGATGACGGGGCCGAGCAGGAAGACGACGAGGAGGACCACCGCGGGCAGGAGCGGGACGACCCGCGTCGCGTTCCGCAGTGGTCGCCGCTTGCGCGGCACGGGTGGCTCGGTGCGCTTCGGCGCACCGGGCGCCGACAGTGTCGGCGCGAGGGGTGTTGTGGACACGCTGGATGCCTTCCGGGTGCGGAGGGGTTCCGAAGGTGGGGAGGGACGGACGGGAGGCGCGGTGCGGGACCGCCCCGCGCCTCCAGTCCGTCAGGTGGTCGCGCCGCTAACCGGCGTCGACGGTGTTGTCCTTGCCGACGACCTGTTCGACCGCCTGGTCGTAGTCCTTCGCGGCCTCGGCGGGCGTCTGCTGCCCGGTCATGACGGACTCCATCGCGACCTGGATCGCGTTCGAGACCTGCGCGTAGTCACTCGTCGCAGGGCGGAAGTTCGTGTGCTCCACCAGGCCGGAGAAGAACTTGAACGTCGGGTTGGCGTCCGTGTACGCGGTGTCCTCGGCGACGTCCTTGCGAACGGCGATCTGGCTGTTCTCGGTGTCGTACTTCAGCGAGCCGTCCTTGTCGAGGAAGGTCGTGATGAAGTCGAACGCCGCCTGCGGGTTCTTCGACTTCGAGCCGACCGCGAGCGTCCAGCCGCCGGACATCGAGTTGTAGCCCGGTGCCTGACCGTTCTGGGTCGGGAACGCTGCCTGACCCATGACGTCGTTCCACTCCTTCCACGGAGCGGTGCCGGACTCGAGCCACGTGCCGGACTGCCACGAGCCGTCGAGGTCGATGGCGAGCTTGCCCTCTGGGAGCCACGTCTGCGCGATCGTCGTGCCGACGTTCGTGTCGAGCGCCTGCTGCGGTGTCGGGCCGAGGCCGCCCTGGTAGACGTCCTTCACGAACTTGAGGGAGTCCTCGAACTGCTTCGAGCCGACGACCCACTTCTTGTCCTTGTAGAGGGTGTTGCCGTCGCCGTCCGCGCCGTACAGGAGCATCTCGAAGCCCTGCATGGTCGAGGCCTCGCCCTGCGCCTTGCCGGAGTAGATGTTGAACGGGATGACGCCCGCGTCCTTCTCCTTGATGGTCTTCGCGGCGGCGAGCACGTCGTCCCAGGTCTTCGGCTCCCACGGGACGGGCAAGCCGACCTTCTTGAAGATGTCCTTGTTGTACCAGAGGGCCCGGGTGTCGGTACCCATCGAGACGCCGTAGATCTTGCCGTCGTCGCCCTGGCCGGCCTGCTTCGCGTTGTCGTAGAACTGGTCCCACTCGTCCCACTTGTCCGTGTACTTGTCGAGGGGCAGCAGGTAGCCGGCCTCGGCGTCGGACTTGATGAGGAAGGTGTCCTCGTACATGACGTCCGGGGCCGTCGCGGGCGCCTTGTTCATGAGCGCGAGCTTCGTGTAGTAGTCGTTGCCCTGCGCCTGGATCGGGACGAGGGTGACGGTCTTGCCCGGGTTCGCCTTCTCGTACGCGGTCTTGACCTCCTTCATCTGCGCATCGAGCTGCTGGAAGGCACCGAACTTCTGGTACGCGATCTTGATCGTGTTGCTCGAGGCGGACCCCGAGCTGGAACAACCCGCCAGTCCGACCGCGGCGACTGCCACGGCTGCGAGACCGGCGATGATTCGGGTGCGGCGTTTCATCGGTGCTCCTTTGCACGGGATGTCCGCGGGCTCCGTCACCCGCGCGCAGGATTAGTACAGCGTGTGGACTTATTCGTGTCAAGAGCTTTCGGTCACGGCTCCGCAACGGTGCCGAGCTCGGGAGCGCGCGCCCCTCGTGCCGGCGGGCGCCCACCTGGTCGGGTGGCGTGGGCGGAGGCCTCCCTGGCCGGAACGGGCGTACCTGGCCGGAACGGGTGTACCTGCTCTGACGGAACGACCAGGTACGCCCGGAACCGCTCCCCATCGCGCCCGTTGTGGGAAGGATCGGGCAGCGCACGCACGACGCCCCCGCTGCCGGGAGGGCAGCGGGGGCGTCGTGGGACGCTCGGCGTCAGGCGCGCGCGGCTCCCGCACGGCGCCGACGCACCACGAGGACACCGGCACCGGCCGTCACGAGCAGGAGCGCCGCGGCGATGCCTCCCGCCAGGTCGGCACCCGTGAACGCGAGCTCGCCGGTCGCGGGGTCGACCGTGACCTCGGTCCACCCGAGCACGGTGCCGTCGAGCGCGGCCACCACCAGGCGGTGGGCACCGGCCGACACGTCGGCGGGGACGAGGACCGTGACCGTACCGTCCGCCGCGACCGTCGGGGTGCCGAGCAGTCGGGCGTCCGAGAACAGCCAGACGGCCACCGGCTGCCCGGCGTACCGCGTGCCGACGGTGATCGTCACCGAGGACCCCGCGCGCACGGTGTCCGGTGCCGAGACCGACCCGCGGTTCGCGTCGGTCAGGGCCTCGGTCGGAGCGACCGGGGCGGTCGGGGTGCCGGGCAGGGACGGGGTCGGGGTCGGTGCGGACCCACCGGTCGCGGGCGTCGGGGTGGGCGTGCTGCCGTCACCCGGGGCGGGCGTGCTGCCGTCGCCCGGAGCGGGCGTGCCGCCGTCGCCGTCACCCGGCTCGGTCGTCGCGTCGCACGGGTGGGTCCCGGTGCGGAGCGAGGCGCCGTTCGTGTCGTTGTCGTCGGCGTAGAAGGTCGCCCGCGCGCCGTCGACGCAGCGGCCCGAGATCGCGAAGCCCTCGTTCGCGAGCGTCCGGTCGGCGTTCGCCGGCGCCTCGTACAGCGACGCGAGGGCGAAGGCGCCGTCCTGCACGTCGAAGAGCGCCGTACGACCGGAGCACGCCTCGTCGCAGACCACCCAGAGGGCGTCGAGCGTCGGGTCGAACTGCACCTCGGCCAACAGCGAGAACGGGGTGCTGATCGTCGCGACGCGCTGGAACGAGCCGTCGTCCATCAGGGCGTAGGCGTACACGCTCGCGGTGCCCTCGACGCCGACGAAGAAGAGTCCGTCACCGTGCCCGGGGTAGGACGCGGGGGCGTAGGCCGCACCGGTGTGCTGGTCGACGAAGCCGCGCTCGGTCAGCCAGGCGTCCGGCACCCAGGTGACACCCTCGAGTCCGGCGTTGGCACCGAGCCCGGGGAAGTCCGCGGCGAGGTTCCACTCGTCGGTCGCCCGCAGCGTGGACTCCGCCCCGGCGGTGGTGGCGAAGCGCAGGACCGCGGGGCGGCTCACCTTCGACACGTCGTTGTCGCGCTCGGTCGACACGTAGACGGCACCGGGGTCGTCCGCGGTCACGGTGACGCCCTCGGCGTCGGGGGTCCCGGTGCCGTCCGCGTAGCGCAGGTCGGTGCCGGCGGCGTTCGTCGGCGCCCAGCCGCCCTTGCCGTCCGGCACGAGGTGGTACAGCAGGCCGTCGCCGTTCTGCACCGCCCAGAGCTGCCCGTCGCGCGAGGTCGACGAGGTCGTCCAGTCGAGTCCGCTGAGGTCACCGGTGAAGGTGCCCTCGGCGTCGAGCACCGTCTCGTCCGGTCCGCCCGGCCACGCCTCGGCGGTCACGACGCCGGCGAAGCGGTTCGCCGCACCCTTGGTCGGCTCGGCCGTCTCGGCGAACTCGCCCGTGCCGTCGGGGTTGCGCCCGTACGTCGTCTCCGCGTGGGCGGTCCAGGAGTACGCGTCGACCCGGACTCCGCGGGGGTCGAAGAGCCGCACGCTGTCGGCCTTGCCGAGCCCGAAGCCGAACTGCGCCTCGTCGAGCACGGTGAAGCCGCCCGCTGCGACCGTGGTGCCGGCCGGGATCGTCCAGGCGTGGTCGTCCTCGCTGTCCCGCAGCACGTACCCGCCGAGGTCGACCGTGGTCGTCCCGACGTTCGTCAGCTCGACCCAGTCCCCCGGGGTGCCGTCCTGCGACTCGACCTCGTTGATCCGCACGGGCGAGGAACAGTCGTTCGGGGCGCCCTTCGTCGACGCGGTGGTGTCGACGAGCGTGCCGGAGCCGTCCGGGCAGCTGCCGTACGTGACGACCGCGTGCGAGGTCCACGCGTACCGGAGGGTCAGCGTGCCGCTCGTGTCGTAGAGCCGCACGGCGTCGGAACCGCCGAGCCCGAAGCCGAAGCCCGGCCGGGTCGTGGTCTCCTCGTCGACGACGAGGTACCCGCCCGCGGCGATGGTCGAGCCGGCCGGCAGCGTGTACGCCGTGTGCGTCGAGTCGGAGTCGAGGAAGCGCCAGCCGCTCAGGTCGATCGGCGCCGACGAGGTGTTGACGAGCTCGACCCAGTCGTTGTCGTCGCCGTTCGACTCGACCTCGTTGATCGCGAGGCCGGTCGCGGGGCCGCTGGTGACGCGGGCGCCGACGGTGGGGTCGTCGTCGCCGACGGCGGCGAGGGCGGGGCTGGCGGTCAGGACGCCGGCGGCGAGGGCGAGGCCCGTCGCGATGCCGGCGCCGACCCGCAGGGCGGGTGTGCGCATGCAGAGTCCTTCTCGGGTTCGGGGGGAGACCTGCACGACTGTTCAGGACCCGGGCGTCCGTGCGGTGACCGCACGGTGAACGACGGGTGTCGCAGGAGCGGTCGCCGACCGGTCGACAGGAAGCGCGCGTCGACAGGAGGCGCGCGTCGGACAGGAAGCGCGCGTCGACAGGAGGCGCGCGTCGGACAGGAGGCGCGTGGCGGCGCCGCACCGCGCCTCCCGTCGGGCGGTGGTTCCCGTCTCCTCCCAGCAGCCGTCGGGAGGATGGTGGGGACCACGCGAGGCGCGCGTCCGGTCGGAGAGGACATCGTGTCGAACGAGAACAGCCAGGCCGCAGTGCAGTCGATGATCGACCGGGCCGGGCGGATCACCGCTGACGAGGCCGAGGCGCTCGACGTGACCTGGAAGGCGGACGAGGGCATCGTCGTGCCGGAACCGAGCGCGTCGCTCGCGATCCAGGGCGGGGCGGACGGCCGGATGGTGACGAACGCCGACCTCCTCGCCGCGTGGCAGCACGCGCTCGAGGCGGCGGGCGCAGCCGGCCGTGTCGACGAGATCGAGGCGGCGCAGGAGGCCGGGCGTGCAGTGAAGCACTCGGACGCGCACCTGCGTGACCGGGCCGGCGCCGAGGAGGCCGTCCGGTCGGCGGTGCTCGCGACCGGGGTGCGCGACCTGCTGTCGGACGACGAGTACGCCACGCTGACCGCCGCGTGGCGGAAGGTGCTCGGCGAGGTCTGAGGGACGGCCGCCCTTGGTCAGGGGCGGGCGACGCCGCCGAAGTCGGGCGAGCCGTCGGGTGCCGCCGGCAGCGGGGTCCCGTCGACGTAGCGCGGCCACGCGAGTGCCAGGGCCCCGTCCGGCCTCCGCTCGTAGAGCAGGCCGTCGCTGCCGCGGACCGTCGCGGCCTCGTCGTGTGTCCGTCGTCCGTCGGCCGCCAGCGCGGTGGGATCCACGGAGACGGCCGGAGCCGCGGCGACCGCGGGGCCCGCGGGGACGGCCGGAGCCGCGGAGACGGCGGGAGCAGCCGGGACCGGCGTGCCCGTCCAGCCGCCGGCGACCGGCGTGGCTGCCGCCAGCTGGCTCCGCCACGCCACCGAGGGGGCGTCGACGGACGCACCGGCACCCGGGCCGCCGTGGTGCCGCGGCCGGAACAGCGCGTTGCTCAGCGGCACGACGACGGTGCCGAGCAGGTCGAGGATGACGACCACCCACACGAGCCGCCAGTACCCGCTGGCGAGGTCGGCGTCCGGGGCCAGCAGCGGCACCGAGAGCAGCAGGGCGAGCAGCGCGATCACGCCGACGGTCACCTTCGCCACGAGCTGCAGCAGCGGGGTCGGGTAGCGGCGGTGGATGACGAGCAGCAGGTGCACGTGCAGCAGGGCGAACCGTGCGACGAACACGATCCCGAGCCACTGCCAGAAGTGCTCACCGACGAGCCAGATCCCGTCGCCCCCGTACGGGTCGGTCGGCACGACCCAGACCTTGAAGAGGCCGGTCACGAGCAGGTACATCGACACGACGATGCTCGCGAACGCGAACGTGCCGGACCGCCGCGAGGAGACGTCGGCGTCGTACCAGGACAGCAGCGCGAAGACGACGACCACGACCACCGTCAGCAGGAGCTGCACCGCGACCCGGCCGAAGTCCCCGAGGAGCACCGCGACGATGCCCACCAGTCCGGCTGCGACCACGGCGCCGATGATCGTCCGGAAGACCATCGGGCGGACCCGGGCCCAGCGTGGGTCGATCGTCCCGGTCGGGTCGTCCGTGATCGTCATGCGGCCCTCCGTCGCGTGCGTGTCCCCGAACCCTAGCGAGGCGGGCCGTGGCGGCGCAGCACCGCGAACGGGGGCCCGACCATCCGGGCCGTCAGCGCCGGATGAGCAGGGCGCTCGCTCGGGGGGAGAGCGCGGCGTCGAGCACCAGGCAGGCCGCGCCGACCGCCGTCACGTCCGCGCCGCGACCGCTGTCGACCACCGCGACCGGGTGCTTCGGCACGAGCAGCGGTGACGCGACCACCGCCGCACGGGCCGCGGGCAGCGCGACCGGCGCGATGCGTGACCAGAGGGGCCCGCCGAAGACGACCCGGTCGATGTCGAGCAGGTTGACGATGACGACCACGGCCCGTCCCATCACGGCGCCGGCCTCGGCCGCGAGTCCCACCGCGACCTCGTCGCCGGCCTCGATCGCGGCGCCGAGGGCGTCCCACGCCCGCTGCACCGCGGCGATGCCGTCCGGCTCGCCGGGGCCGAGGCCGGTTTCGTCGTCGCCGAGCCGCAGCCCGCGGGCCCGCGCCACCTGCACGAGCCGGTCGGGCGCGACGGTCCCCCCGACCTCGCCCCGGCTGCCGGCACCGTCCGGTGTGCCCGCCAGCGCACCCTGGTCGACCATGATGTGCCCGGCGTCGCCCGCGTTCGACCCCACGCCGCGCACGGGTTCGTGATCGACGACGAGCCCCACGCCGAACCCCGTGCCGAAGTACACGAACGCGAAGTTCCGCGCCGAGGACTCCCCCGCCAGGAACATCTCCCCGACGACCGCGGCCGTGACGTCCTTCTCGAGGAGCACCGGGAAGCCGGTGGCCTCGGCGAGCGCGTCGCGGAGCGGGACGTCCCGCCAGCGCGGCAGGAAGGGCGGGTCGAGCACGACGCCGGCGTCCACGTCGATCGGTCCCGGGCTCGCGATGCCGACCCCGAGGACGCTCTCCACCGCCACCCCGGCGTCCGCCACGAGACCGGCGATGGCGGTGGCGATCGTGCGGACGACCTCGGTGGGGTCGTCCGCCGACGGCGTCGACGTCGTGGTCTCGGCGACCACCCGGCCCGCCAGGTCGAGGAGCACGTACGTCACGACGGCCGGGTCGACGTGCACCCCGACGGCGTAGCGGCTGGTGGCCTCGAGCCGCAGGATCGTCCGGGGCTTGCCCCGTCCAGCGACGACCGTGCCGGACTCGGCGATCATGCCCGCCTCGATGAGGAACCGCGTGACGTTGGACACCGTCTGCGCGCTCAGGCCCGTGCGGGCGGCGAGCTCGACGCGGCTCAGCCCGTCCGGCGAGCGACGGACTGCGTCGAGGACGACGGTGCGGTTGAAGCCGCCGATCGAGGGCAGGTTCGCCCCACGCCGATGCTCCGCCATGTCGCGACCCTACCGCCGCGGACGGGCGTGCAACGTTGCTGCAACGGACCCTGCTGCGTCCTGGCACCCCGACGGGGTGCACCGCTAGCCTGAGCGGCATGACGGACCTCCGCCTCGAAGCCCTCTCCGCGTCGACCGCCGCCGCGGCGAACTCCCTGACGCTCAAGCCCGGGCAGGAGCAGTTCGTGCAACCGACGACGTACGGCGTCGCGGAGTCCGACGTGAAGCCGAGCTCGGCGTGGACCCGCGTCGTGCTCGACGGCGACCGCGTGGTCGGCATGATCATCGGCACCTTCGACGAGGAGAACCGCGAAGAAGAGCTGCGCAGCGCCATCTGGCGCGTCAACGTGGCCGCCGACGCGCAGGGCAGGGGCGTGGGCCGGTTCGCCGTGCACGGCCTGGCGGACGAGGCCCGGAGCCGTGGCTTCGAGCGCCTGACCGTGGTCTACGAGCCCGGCGGCAACGGCGGCCCCGAGGCGTTCTTCCGCGCCCTCGGCTTCGAGACCGTGCGCGACACCCAGTACGGCGACCACTTCGCCGTGCTCGCTCTGTAACCGCCCGGGTGACGGAGCCGGACTTCGGCGCAGCCGTCGCCGAGGTCGTCCGGCTCATCCCGCCGGGCTGCGTCATGACCTACGGCGACGTCGCCGCAGCGCTCGGGTCCCGTGCCTCGCGCGCGGTCGGCAAGGTGATGGCGCACGAGGGTGCCGACCTGCCCTGGTGGCGCGTGGTGCGGTCCGGCGGGCTGCCGCCGCTCCGGCACGAGGCACGCGCGCTCGAGCACTACCGCGTCGAGGGGACGCCGCTCGTGCACGGTCCGTCGGCCTGGAGGATCGACATGGGTCGTGCGCGCTGGTCACCCGCCACGGACGCCGAAGATCCGTTCTGACCTGCTCGCGCAGGTCACGTCACGCGGGTCGCTTCAGACGTCGAAGCGCGTGCCCTTCGGGTTCGACGGCAGCAGGAACAGCACGAGCAGCACGAGTGAGCCGATACCGACGAGCACGTGCAGGAACTGCCAGAAGCCCGACCGGTTCGCGTCGTGGAGCCGACGGGCGCCGAGCGCGAGCGAGCCGACCAGCGTCGCCAGACCCCAGAGCACGAAGAGGTACGAGCCGACCGGGTTCTCGAACGCAGCGCTACCGGGCGTGAACAGCTGCGGAACGAGCTGCAGCACGAGCCCGACCACGAACGACGTGACCCACCACCACCAGAACTCCGCACGCGACGCCCGCCCGGTGAACACGGTGTACTTCTGCCAGAAGCGCCGGAACGCCGCGGAGAAGGGTGCGCCGTACCAGGGATCGCGCAGGGCGACGCCGCCGGGCTGCACGCTGTCGTTGCTCATGGAGCAAGCCAACCACGTGCAGCCCGGTCCGTCAGACGAGCGAGTCGCGCCAGGCCGCGTGGAGCTGCGCGAAGCGCCCGGTCCCCGCGATGAGGTCGTCGGGCGTGCCGTCCTCGACGATCCGGCCGTACTCCATCACGAGCACCCGGTGGGCGATCGCGACGGTCGACAGGCGGTGCGCGATGATCACGGCCGTGCGGTCCGCGAGCAGGGTCTCGAGCCCCTCCTGCACGAGCCGCTCCGACGGGATGTCGAGCGACGCCGTGGCCTCGTCGAGGATGAGCACCTTCGGGTCGGCGATGAACGCCCGGGCGAACGACAGCAGCTGCCGCTGCCCGGCCGACACCCGACCGCCGCGCTTGTTCACGTCGGTGTCGTACCCGTCGGGCAGGGCCTCGATGAACGTGTGCGCGCCGACGGCCTCCGCCGCCCGCACGATCTCGTCACGCGTCGCCCCCGGCTTGCCGAGCGCGATGTTGTCCGCGACCGAGCCGGAGAACAGGTAGGCCTCCTGCGTCACCATGACGATCGCGCGCCGCATGTCCTTCGGGTCGATCTCCCGCAGGTCCACCCCGTCGAGCCGCACCGAGCCCCGCGACGGGTCGTAGAACCGCGCCATGAGCTTCGCGAGCGTCGACTTGCCGGCACCGGTCGACCCGACGAGCGCGATCGTCTGCCCCGCCGGGATGTGCAGGTCGAACTCGGGGAGCACGACCTTGCCGGCGTTGTAGGCGAACTCGACGTCGTCGAAGTCCATCGCGCCCGTCGCCTCGGGCAGGCGCACCGGCTTCGCGGGGTCCGGCACCGACGGCCGCTCCTCGAGGACGCCGGAGATCTTCTCCATCGCCGCCGAGGCCGACTGGTACCCGTTGTAGAACATCGCGAGCTCCTGGGCCGGGTCGAAGAACCGCTTGGCGTACAGCGCGACCGCGAGCAGTGCGCCGACCTCGAGCGAGCCCCCGACGATCCGGAAGCCACCGACGATGACGACGGCCGCGAGCGTGGCGTTGCCGATGAGCACGAGCACCGGGTCGAACGTCCCGAACAGGTTGAACACCTTCGTGTTCGCGACGCGGTAGTCCTCGACGTAGCGGCCGTACTCGTCGCGGTTGCGGGACTCCTTGCGGAACGCCTGCACCGCCCGGATGCCGGTCATGGTCTCGACGAAGTGCACGATGACGCGCGCCGAGGTGACGCGGGTGGCCCGGAACAGCGTCTGCGAGTTCGTCTGGAACCAGCGGATGAGGAACCAGAGCGGCACGAGCGACACCGCGAGCACGAGCCCGGACGTCGGGTCGAGCAGCACGAGCGCGATGCCCGTGAACACCATGTAGAGCACGCCCTGGATGAGCTGGTTCAGGCCGGAGTCGAGCAGCTCGCGGATCGAGTCGAGGTCGCTCGTCTGCCGCGAGATGATCCGCCCCGAGGTGTACGTCTCGTGGAACTCGAGCGAGAGCCGCTGCGTGTGCAGGAACACCCGCTTCCGCAGGTCGAACAGGATCGCCTGGCTGATCCGCGCCGCCAGCACGGTGTACCAGGCGGTCAGGACGGCGCCGAGCACCGCGACGACGATGTACGTCGCCACGACGCCGAACGCCGGCACCCAGTCGTTCTCGTCCATCACCCGGGGCAGGGCGTTGTCGATGCCCCACGCGATGAGCGCCGGACCGGCGACGGTGCCCGCGGTGGACACCACCACGACGACCCCGAGCAGCACGAGCCGTGCCTTCAGGGGCGCGGCGAGCGACCCGAGCAGGGCGAGGGAGCGACGCCGCAGGCGCTTGCTCTCCGCCTTGGTGAAGTCCTCGCGCTCCTCGCCGCGCACGCCCTGCGTGGTGATCGACGCGGTGATCGGCGCGGCAGCCTGCGCGGCCGCACCCTCGTCGAGGACGGGGTCCGCGCCTCCCGGCCCGGTTGCCGTGTCGACGGGCGGTACCTGCTCCTGCTGGCTCATGCCATCGCCTCCTCTCGGGCGGGTGCGTCGTCCTCGTCGAGCGACGAGATGACGTAGCGGTAGTGCTCGTTGGTGGCCATCAGTTCCGAGTGGGTGCCGACGGCGGTGATGCGGCCGCCCTCCATGAGCGCCACCCGGTCGGCGAGCGTCACGGTGGAGGGGCGGTGGGCAACGATGAGCGACGTCGTGTCCGCGAGGACCCGGCGGAGCCCCGCCTCGACGCGGGCCTCGGTGTCGACGTCGAGCGCCGACAGCGGGTCGTCGAGCACGAGCACCGACGGCCGGGCGGCGATGGCGCGGGCCAGGGCGAGCCGCTGGCGCTGGCCGCCGGAGAGCGACAGGCCCTCCTCGCCGACGCGGGTGTCGACGCCCTCGGGCAGGTCGTCGACGAACGACGCCTGCGCGATGTCGAGGGCCTCGCGCATGATCCGCTCGGCCTCGTCCCCGGACAGGTCCGGACGTCCGAGCAGCACGTTGTCCCGCACGCTCGTCGAGAAGAGCGTGGCGTCCTCGAACGCGACACCGACGTGCCGGCGGAGCTCGGCGCGGGACAGGTCCCGCACGTCGACGCCGTCGATCGTGATCGAGCCGCCGGTGACGTCGTAGAGCCGCGGCACGAGCGACAGCAGGGTCGTCTTGCCGCTGCCGGTCAGGCCGACGAGCGCCATGGTCTCGCCGGGCTGCAGCTGCAGCTCGACCCCGTCGACCAGGTCGGGGTACGCGTCCGTGGCGTCCTGGTACCGGAAGTGCACGGCGTTGAACGACAGCGCCCCGTGCGGCTCGGCGATGGTCCTCGGCTCCGCCGGGTCCTCGATCGTGTTCTCGGAGTCCATGACCTCGAAGAACCGGTCGACGGCGGTCCGGGTGTCGAACGTCATCGACAGGAAGAAGCCGATCGACTCGATCGGGAACCGCAGCACGGTCGCCGTGGCGAAGAACGCGAACAGCTGTCCGACGGTGAGCTCGCCCTGCGACGCCAGCCAGATGCCGGCGAGCAGGCAGAGCGCGAACGCGACGTCCGGCACGAGCAGCAGCCACAGCCAGATACTCGCGATGGCCTTCGCCTTCTCGATCTCGGTGCCGCGCAGCGCCTCGGCCTGCTCGCTGAACTCCTCGAGCTTGCTCCGCCCGCGACCGAACGCCTTGAGCACGCGGATGCCGTGCACCGACTGCTCGACGCTGGTCGCGAGGTCGCCGACCTGGTCCTGGCTGCGCCGCGCGACCACGGAGTACTTCCGCTCGAACAGCAGGCCGTTGATCCACAGCGGGATCGACGCCACCAGGAAGATCAGGCCGAGCAGCCAGCCGAAGGTGAACAGCACGACGAAGCCGACCGCGATCGTGACGATGTTCACCACGAGCAGCACGACGCCGAACGCCAGCCACCGGCGGATGAGCGACAGGTCGGACACCGAGCGGGACAGCAGCTGCCCGGACTCCCAGCGGTCGTGGAACGACACCGGTAGGTCCTGCAGCTTCGCGTAGAGCGCGTTGCGCATGCTCGTCTCGATGCGCGTCGAGGGGCGCATCACGAGTCGTCGGCGCGACGCGATGAAGAACGCCTCGAGCGCGCCGAGCGCGAGCACGCCGAGACCGGCGGGCCAGATGAGCGCGGCGTCGCGCGACGACAGCGGACCGTCGACGAGCCACTGGAGCACGTACGGGATCGCCAGGGCGACGAGCGAGGCGCCCATCGCCGCGGCCATGCCGCCGAGCAGCCGCCAGCGGTACGGCCTGACGTACGGGTAGATGCGCGCGATGGCGCGCAGGGTCGAGGGGCGGTCGGTGGACGGGAGCGCCTGGTCGGGCGTTGTGGACATGCGGTTGCGTCCTCGTGCGTCGTGCCGCGTCCGCTCGGCCGGGTCACCGGTCCCGTCGACGGGTCACGTCGGCGGGTGGCGGTCCGGCCGGGAGGCACGGTGTGGCATTGCGTGGGTCGTCGGCCGGGCGCGTGGTCGCGCGCCGTCGCCGTCACTCGCGTGACGTCGACCGGGCCGGTGGGCACCGGGGACACGGGTCCCCGGGTTCTCAGCGGACGGTCCGCGCTCGCCGACGGTGTCGTCGGGCGCGGGGCCGTGGGAGGGGCCTGGCTAGGCGGCGGCCGCGGCTCGGTACCGCAGCGGCAGGGCCGCTCCGGTACGGGGTCGCGGAGCGGGAGTGGTCCCCACGAGGGACACGAGACCCGTCCGGGCAGCCGTCGCCACTGTTCCGGTCGTCGCGTCCATCGTCACTCCAGTCGTCGTCTTCGTCACCGTTGTGTCCGCCGGCACGGCCGATGCGGTTGCGATCGTCGGTACTCGGTGCGGAGCCTTACAGACTATTCACGGTCGCTGGTGCCGCGCAATGGCTCCGACGTTGTTGGACGCCGTCGATCTGAGCAGGCCTCAGTGGACCCGGTGGGCTCAGTGGAAGAAGTGCCGCTCGCCCGTCAGGTACATCGTCACGCCGGCCGCCTGCGCTGCCGCGATCACCTCATCGTCCCGCACGCTGCCGCCCGGCTGGGCGACGGCACGGACACCGGCGTCGAGCAGGACCTGCAGCCCGTCGGCGAACGGGAAGAAGGCGTCACTCGCTGCGACGGACCCCGCGGCCCGCTCCCCGGCACGATTGACCGCGAGGTGGCAGGAGTCGACCCGGTTGACCTGGCCCATGCCGACACCGACGCTCGCGCCCTGGTCGGCGAGCAGGATGGCGTTCGACTTCACGGCGCGGCTCGCCTTCCACGCGAACGCCAGGTCGGCCAGGGTCGCGGCGTCGGCGGGCTCGCCGGACACCAGCGTCCAGGTGGACTGGTCGAACGCGGTGAAGCGGTCGGCGTCCTGCACGAGGAAACCGCCGGAGACCTGCTTGACCTCGCGGGTCGCGAGCGCGAAGTCCGCCGGCAGCGTGAGCAGGCGGATGTTCTTCTTCTGCGACAGGATCTCGAGCGCCTCGGGGTCGAACGCCGGTGCCACGACCACCTCGGTGAAGATGTCGCGGACCGTCTCGGCCATCTGCTTCGTGACGGGGCGGTTGGCGGCGATGACCCCGCCGAACGCCGACAGCGGGTCGCAGGCGTGGGCGGCGGCGTGTGCCGAGGCGATCGGGTCGACGGCGTCCGCCGGGGCGATCGCGATGCCGCACGGGTTGGCGTGCTTGATGATCGCGACGGCCGGGGTGTCGAAGTCGTACGCGGCACGGACGGCCGCGTCGGCGTCGACGTAGTTGTTGTACGACATCTCCTTGCCGTGCAGCTGCGTCGCCTGCGCGATGCCCGCTCCCCCGGCGGTCGTGTACAGCGCCGCGGCCTGGTGCGCGTTCTCGCCGTAGCGGAGCGTCGCGGTCAGGTCGGCCTCCAGGCGGAGGGAGTCGTCGAACGACCCCGGCGTCTCGACGTCGCCCGCACCGGTGCCGTGCCCGGCGGCCCCGGCGGACCCGACCACGTCGGACGCGAAGTACGCGGCGACCGCGGCGTCGTACGAGGCGGTGTGCGCGAAGGCCTGGGCGGCGAGCCGCTGCCGGAGCCCGAGCGTGGTCCCACCGGCGCGGACGGCCTCGACGACCTCGGCGTAGGACGACGGCGACACGACGATCGCGACGTTCGGGTGGTTCTTCGCGGACGCCCGGACCATCGCGGGGCCGCCGATGTCGACGTTCTCGACCACGGTCGCGGGCTCGGCGCCCGAGGCGACCGTCTCGACGAACGGGTACAGGTTCACGACCACGAGCTCGAACGGCGCGATCCCGAGGTCGGCGAGCTGCTGCTCGTGCGACTCGAGGCGCAGGTCGGCGAGCAGGCCGGCGTGCACGGCCGGGTGCAGCGTCTTCACGCGGCCGTCGAGCGACTCGGGGAAGCCCGTCACGCTCGACACGTCGGTGACGGCGTAGCCGGCGTCGCGGATCGTCTGCGCCGTGCTGCCCGTCGACACGAGCTCGACGCCGGCGTCGGCCAGGGCGCCGGCGAGCTCGAGCAGGCCGGACTTGTCGCTCACCGAGACGAGTGCGCGCCGCACGGGCACGACGTCGCGGTGGCGGTAGAGGCTGGGGTCGGCGGCGTGCACGCTCATGCGCTCGGGGTGCCCTTCAGGTCGGTGGTGCCGTTGGCGATGTCGAGGATGGTCTGGACGAGCAGGCGGCGTTCGACCGGCTTGATGCGGTCGTGCAGCGTCGACTCGGTGTCGCCCGGCAGCACCGGGACGCGCTCCTGCGCCAGGATCGGTCCGGTGTCGACGCCGTCGTCCACCTGGATGATGCTCGCGCCCGTCTGCTCGACGCCGGCGGCGAGGGCGTCCCGGACGCCGTGCGCACCGGGGAACTCGGGCAGGTACGCCGGGTGGGTGTTGATGATCGCCGGGGCGAACTCGGACACCACGGCGTGCGGCAGCAGGCGCATGAGGCCGGACAGCACGAGCAGGTCGGGCGTCCACGGGCGGATCTGCGCGGCGAGCTCGGCGCCCCACTCCTCGCGCGTGGCGAACCGGGAGAACGGCACCGTGAAGGTGGGGATCGAGAACTCCTCGCCCAGGCCGAGGCCCTCGGCGTCACGGTCCGCCCCGATCGCGACCACGCGGGCGGGGTACTCGGCGTCGGTCGTCGCCTCGAGCAGGGCTCGGAGGTTCGAGCCGGTACCGGAGATCAGGACGACCAGTTCGAGCACGGGGTCCAGCCTAGCGGCGGACGACCGCCCCGCCGATCGCCAGCAGCGGGAGCGCCTGCGCTGTCGCGGACCCCGGGGCGCAGCCGTAGACGACCAGCTGCAGCCCCGGCGACCCCTGCACGGCGAAGCTGTGCGCGTCGAACTCCAGCCCACCGACCTCTCCGTGCACGAACCGCTTGGTCGTCACGGCCTTCCGCTGCACCCGCTGCGCACTCCAGCGTTCCTCGAAGTCGTCGCTGCGTCCGCGCACCTCGGCCACGACCGCCAGGAGGCCAGGGTCGGCTCCGTGCTCGGCGGTCGCGGCGCGCAGGCTGGCGACGGTCGAGTCCGCGGTCCTCGACCAGTCCACGTGGAAGTCGCGAGCAACCGGATCGGTGAAGGTCATCCGGACGAGGTTGTCGAACCGGGCGAACGGTGCGTGGACGCCGCGGGCGAGGGCGTTCGCTGCGAGGACGTCGTGGGCCGGGTCGATCACGAACGCCGGGTGCGCTGACCACGAGTCGAGGAGCTGACCGAGCGCCGGTGAGACCGAGCCGGGTGCGCGGGACCGCCGCGGCGGCGGGACGAGCCCGGCGAGGGTGAAGAGGTGGTCGCGCTCGTCGCCCTCCAGCTCGAGCCCGTCGGCGATGCCGTCGAGCACCGCCGACCCGGGGCTGACCTCGCGCCCCTGTTCGAGGCGCGTGTAGTAGTCGACGCTGAGGCCACCCAGCACCGCCACCTCCTCTCGCCGGAGGCCGGCCACGCGGCGGAGCCCGCCGGAGGGCAGGCCGAGCGCCTCCGAGGAGAGACGACCGCGGATCGCCCGCAGGTACGCGCCCAGGGCAAGGTCGGCAGAGGACGACGGCACGCTGACAGGGTAGTTCCGACGGCGACCGCCTCCCTGGTCGTGGCACACCCCGGAACGACGCGGCACGGGAAGCCCTGCACACGAGACGGACGCTGGCTCCGTGAACGACGACACTCCCACCACCCCCCACCCCTACCTCGGCCTCTGGGTCACGGACGACGGCCGCGTCCGTCACGAGCTCCGCACCGGAGGCCGGTACGTCGAGGCCCGCGGTGACCGCGAGGCCGCGTACACCGGCAGCTACGAGGTCGCCGGAGCCCACGTCGAGTACCGGGACGACACCGGCTTCACCGCGGACGGCGACTTCCGCGACGACGTCCTGCACCACGGCGGCATGGTGCTGCGACGCCGGAAGGTCGTGCTCGTCACAGGTGCCTCCAGCGGTATCGGCAGGGCGACCGCGCTCCGGCTCGCCTCGGCCGGTCACCCCGTCGTCCTGGGGGCTCGCCGGGTCGACCGTCTCGGATCCCTCGTGACGGAGATCGAGGGCGCGGGCGGCCAGGCCCTGGCGGTACCGACGGACGTCACCGACCTCGCCTCCACACAGGCGTTCGCCGACGCGGCCACCGCGCGGTTCGGGCGCATCGACGTGGTGGTTGCGAACGCCGGCGTGATGCCGCTCTCGCCCCTGTCCTCCGGGCTCGTCGAGCAGTGGGACCAGATGATCGACGTCAACGTGCGCGGGCTCCTGCACAGCATCGCGGCGACCCTCCCGACGATGCTCGCGCAGGGCGCCGGCCACTTCGTGACGATGGCGTCGATCGGTGCCCACAGCGTCACGCCGACGGCGGCCGTCTACTGCGGCACGAAGTACGCGGCACGGGCGATCACCGAGGGCCTCCGCCTGGAGTCGCCCAGGGGGATCCGGGTGACGACGATCTCACCGGGCGTGACCGAGTCGGAGCTGGCCTCCACGATCACCGACGCGACGGCCGCCGCCGCGATGGAGGCCTACCGCGCCGACTCCGTCTCCGCCGACGCCATCGCCCGCGCCGTGGAGTACGCCGTGGCCGAGCGGCCCGACGTGGACGTCAACGAGATCGTCGTGCGACCCGCGGCTCAGCGCTGACCGGTTCGACGGCGCGCGACCCGAGGAGCGCTAGGCGTCGTGCTTCGGACGGCGCCACCAGGGCAGCTCGTCCTCGGCGATCTGGTCGGTCTGGTCCCAGCGGGTGCCGCCGGTCGCGGGCGATGCCGGCCCGTTCGTCGCCGGGCTGGGCTCGTCGGCGTCGTCGCGGCCGGCGACGAACTCCTCGGTGCTCCACGGGAAGGCGGGCTGCTGCTCGGTGCCGGGTGCGTGCGGGAGCGTCTCGTCCGCCGGTCGCGGTCCGTCGTCCCTCGTGCTGCCCGCGCCGGTTCCGCCGACGCGGTCACGCAGGTCGCCGGCACGGTCGCGCAGGTCGCCGGCGCGCGCCCGGACGTCGTCGGCGGCGCCGCGGAGCCGATCCCGCAGCCCGCTGATGCCGCCACGTGCGGGGGCGGCCGGTGCGGGAGCGACCCGCTCGGCGGCGACCGCGTCGGTCCGCGCCCAGTCCGGCAGCGGCACGTCGTCGGGTTCCGCGACGGGTGCGCGGCGGGCGATGACAGGCTCGTGCTCGTGCTCGTGCTCGTGCTCGTGTTCCTGCGACGAGGCGGGCTCGCGCGCGCGGTCGTGCGCTGCGTCGGCACCGGTGTCGGCACCGGTGTCGGTGTCGGTGTCGGCGATCGGCTCCGTCGGGTGGTCGTCCGACGCGGCCCCGGCAGCACCCGACGACGACCCGGCAGCACGGGTCGACGAGTCGTGGGCCTCCTCGACGGTGAACCGGTGGGACGCTGAGGCGCGTCCGGCACCGGCCTCGTCGAGTGCGGCGACGAGCGAGCCGGCGCGGGCGTCGTCGGCAGCGTCCTGGTCGGCCTCGATCCAGCGGTCGCGGCCCCGGGAGCGCTCGGGCAGCCGCACGAGGTCGCTCCCCACGGCGAGCGCCACCGCGGCCGGCACGCCGACCTCGAGCGCCGCGAACACGCCGACGAGCAGGCCGTCCGGCCCGGCCTGGGTGAGTCGGCCCGGGCCGAGGGACCCCGACGTGAGCGCCGTGGCCACCCCGGTCAGCACGCCCGCCACGACACCGGTGGCCGCTCCGGCGAGCGCCCGGCGGAGCGGGCTGTCCGCCGAGCCGAGCGCGCGCACGAGCGCGGGCCGCATGAGCCCGGCCACGACGAACCCGGCGACGACGGGCACGAGCACCCCGAGCAGGCCGAAGGTGTGGCCGGAGGCGGGCAGGGCGCCGAAGACGGGGATCCCGGGGATGGGGCCGAGGACCGTGCCGATCGGCGAGACGTTCGACCCGGTGCCGATGGCGAACCCGGGGCCGACGAGCCACGCGACGGCCCACCCGACCAGGTCGGGCAGGAACGCGAGCTGACCGACGGTGAGCGCGATGCCGCCGATGACCCCGGCGTGCGAGCGCTCGTACAGGGCGATGACCTCGGCGAACGAGGTGACGAGCAGGAGGGCGACGACCACCCCGGCGGCCGCGACCACGACGGCGGTCACCGCGGTGCCCGCTCGGAGGGCGAAGCCGGCGGTGGTGCGCCACAGCACGGGAACCCGGCCGACCTGGTCGAGCAACCGGCCGGTCAGCGGGTCCGCCGGCAGCCCGCGGCGCATGCGGCACACCTCGGCGGTCACGAGTGCGGGGACGACGAACCAGAGTGCCGGGAACACGATCGCCTGCCAGACGACCGGCTCGGTCGCCGCGGAGGTGGACGAGAGCGCGATGGCGAGTCCGAGCAGGGCCACGCCCGCGGTCCCGACGAGCAGACCCGTCGTGCGGTGCTCCGTCTCGGCGAACCGTCGACCGGCCCGCCCTCCGAGCCAGGCCGTGACGACCGCGAAGCCGAGGGCCGCGAGGGTCACGTGGATGGGGTCGCCCGCACCCTCGATGCCGGACGCGCCGGCCGTGGCGGCACCGAGGTGGAACGTGACGTCCACGCCGTGTCCGACGAGCCAGACGCTGCCCGCGGCCTTCCAGAAGACGTCCCAGTCGACCTGCAGCCCGTACTCGAAGCCCCAGAGCAGGGTCAGCGGCACGAGCGCGATGCCGATGCCGACACCGACCGTCACGATCGCCTCGACGGCGGCCAGCAGTGCGGTTCCCAGGCGGTTCATCGCAGTCAGGGTACGTGCCGTGCCCTGCTCACCGGGCGAGCCGCGCGGCACCTGTGGAGACTCACGACTCCCCACAGGAAGGACGGGAGGCACGGTGCAGACCCGCACCGTGCCTCCCGTCCGTCTCCTGGTGACGGAACGCCACGCGCTAGCGCGCGGCGACCACCTCGCGCAGCAGCGCGGCCGTCTCGGACGGCGTCTTGCCGACCTTGACGCCCGCGGCCTCGAGGGCCTGCTTCTTCGCCTCGGCCGTGCCGGCCGAACCGGACACGATGGCGCCCGCGTGGCCCATCGTCTTGCCCTCCGGCGCGGTGAAGCCGGCGACGTAGCCGACGACCGGCTTCGTGACGTGCGCCTTGATGTAGTCGGCCGCGCGCTCCTCGGCGTCGCCGCCGATCTCGCCGATCATGACGATGGCCTCGGTCTCGGGGTCGGCCTCGAACGCGGCGAGCGCGTCGATGTGCGTCGTCCCGATGACCGGGTCGCCGCCGATGCCGATGGCGGTCGAGAAGCCCAGGTCACGCAGCTCGTACATCATCTGGTAGGTCAGGGTGCCGGACTTCGAGACGAGACCGATCGGGCCCTTGCCGGTGATCGTCGCCGGGGTGATGCCCACGAGGGACTCCCCGGGCGTGATGATGCCGGGGCAGTTCGGGCCGATGATGCGGGTCTTCCCGCCGAGGGCCTTGGCGTGCGCCCAGAACGCGGCGGAGTCCTGCACCGGGATGCCCTCGGTGATGACGACGACGAGCGGGATCTCGGCGTCGATCGCCTCCATCACGGCGTCCTTCGCGAACGCCGGCGGGACGAAGACGATCGAGACGTCGGCACCGGTGGTGTCGATGGCCTCGCGCACCGAGCCGAACACCGGGAGCTCGACGTCGCCGTGCGTGACGGTCGTGCCGGCCTTGCGGGCGTTGACGCCACCGACGACGTTCGTCCCCGCCTTCAGCATGAGCGCCGTGTGCTTGGTGCCCTCGCCGCCGGTGATGCCCTGGACGATGACCTTGGAGTCCTTGTTGAGGAAGATCGACATTGCTCTGGTGCTCCTTACGCCGCGGCCGCGGCGAGCTGGGCGGCCTGCTCGGCCGCGTCGTCCATGGTCGCGGCGACGGTGACGAGCGGGTGCGCCGCCTCCGCCAGGATCCGACGACCCTCTTCCACGTTGTTGCCGTCGAGGCGCACGACGAGCGGCTTGGTGGCCGCGTCGCCGAGGATGCCGAGTGCGGCGACGATGCCGTTCGCGACGGCGTCGCAGGCGGTGATGCCGCCGAAGACGTTCACGAAGACGCTCTTGACCTGCGGGTCGCCGAGGATGACGTCGAGGCCGTTCGCCATGACCTCCGCCGATGCGCCGCCGCCGATGTCGAGGAAGTTGGCAGGCTTGACGCCGCCGTGGCGCTCACCGGCGTACGCGACGACGTCGAGCGTCGACATGACGAGCCCCGCGCCGTTGCCGATCACGCCGACCTGGCCGTCGAGCTTCACGTAGTTCAGGCCGTGCTGCTTCGCCTTGGCCTCGAGCGGGTCCTCGCTCGCGGTGTCCTCGAGCTGCGCGTGGCCCTCGTGGCGGAAGTCGGCGTTCTCGTCGAGCGAGACCTTGCCGTCGAGGGCGAGGATCTGGCCGTCGCCGGTGCGGACCAGCGGGTTGACCTCGACGAGCGTGGCGTCCTCGCCCGCGAACACGTCGTAGAGCTTCACGAAGACGTCCGCCACCTGGTCCTGGAGCTCCGCCGGGAAGTTCGCCTGGCGCGCGATGTCGAGCGCGGCCTCCTTGTTGATGCCCGTGAGCGGGTTCACCTCGACGCGTGCGAGCGCCTCGGGCTTCTCGACCGCGAGCTGCTCGATCTCCATGCCGCCCTCGACGCTCACGAGCGACAGGTACGAGCGGTTGGCCCGGTCGAGCAGCACCGAGAAGTAGAACTCCTCGGCGATGTCGGCGCCCTGGGCGACCATCACGCGCTGGACGGTGTGGCCCTTGATGTCGAGGCCGAGGATCGCCTTCGCGTGCTCGTACGCCTCGTCGGGGGTCTTCGCGACCTTGACGCCGCCGGCCTTGCCGCGTCCGCCGACCTTCACCTGCGCCTTGACGACGACCACGCCGCCGGTCCGCTCGGCCGCGGCCCTCGCCTCTTCCGGGGTGTCGGCGGTGATGCCCTGCAGCACAGGGACGCCGTAGGACTCGAAGAGGTCCCTGGCCTGGTACTCGAAAAGATCCACGCTGTTCTTCTTCCCGCACGGTTCGTGCGATCGGCATCGGTCATCGGGTCGCACTCACCATCGAGGGTCGCTCGATGTCGAGACAACGGCCGCGCCCACCATACTGCCGCAGCGTGGACGCGGGGTGCGCGGCGGGGAGGCACCGCTCGGGGCCCGGTCCCCGCGGTTGGCCGGGGGACGCAGCGGCCGGGTGATCGGACAGGGAGCACGGGGCACGGTCGACGGGTGCACAAGGAACTCCGTACCCGCGCCGCCGACGTCTTCGGCTGGGACCTCCACCCCGAGCAGGAGCGGGTCGTCGACGCCGTCCTCGACGGCCGCGACGCGCTGGCGCTCATGCCCACCGGGTCCGGGAAGTCCGCCATCTACCAGGTCGCCGCGCTCGCGCTCGACGGGCCGGTCGTCGTCGTCTCCCCGCTCGTCGCGCTGCAGGAGGACCAGGTCGTCGGCATCGAGGACCACCCCGACGCCCCGCGCGCCGTGACCATCAACGCCACCCGGGGCAGCCGGCAGCTCGAGGACGCGTGGGACGCCGTGGCGTCCGGCGAGGCCCGCTACGTGTTCCTGGCCCCCGAGCAGCTGGCGAAGGACGAGGTCGTCGAGAAGCTGCGGGACGCCGGCGTCGCGCTCGTCACCGTCGACGAGGCGCACTGCGTGTCGAGCTGGGGGCACGACTTCCGCCCGGACTACCTCGTGCTCGGCGAGGTCGTCGAGCGGCTCGGGCGCCCGCCGGTGCTCGCGATGACCGCGACCGGGTCGACGCCGGTCCGCACCGAGATCGTCGAGCGGCTCGGCATGCGCGACCCGCTCGTCGTCGCGACCGGCTTCGACCGGCCGAACCTGCGCTTCGAGGTCGTCCGGCACAGCGACGACGAGTCGAAGCACGAGGCCGTCGTCGAGCAGGTCGCCGGGCTCGAGGGCGTCGGCATCGTCTACGTCGCGACCCGCGCCGAGACCCTGGTCTACGCGGACGAGCTCGTCGAGAGCGGCCGCCGGGCCAAGCCGTACCACGCCGGTCTGCGGGTGCGGGACCGCGAGCAGGTCCACCACGAGTTCCTCGACGGCGAGCTCGACGTCGTCGTCGCCACGAGCGCGTTCGGCATGGGGATCGACAAGCCCGACGTCCGCTTCGTCGTGCACGCCGACGTCCCCGAGTCGGTCGACGCCTACTACCAGGAGGTGGGCCGCGCCGGCCGCGCCGGCGACGTCGGCCTCGCCACGATGCACTACCGCGCCGAGGACCTCGGCCTCCGACGCTTCTTCGCGTCCGGATCGCCGCGTCCGGCCACCCTCCGCGCCGTGTTCGACGCCGTCCCCACCGAGGGCTCGGTCGCCCGCTCCGAGCTCGCCGAGCGCTCCGGCCTCGCCGCACGCACCGCGGGCCGCGCGGCCAACGCGCTCGTCGACGCGGGTGCGCTCGACGACGGCGAGGACGGTCTCACCCGGCGACCGGACGGTCCCCGCGACGCCGAGGCGGCGGCGGGCCTCGCGAAGGCGCAGGCGAAGGAGCGCGAGGAGATCGAGGAGTCGCGGATCGCGATGATGCGCCGCTTCGCCGAGACCTCGGGCTGCCGTCGGCAGTTCCTGCTCGGGTACTTCGGCGACGAGCTCGCCGAGCCGTGCGGCAACTGCGACACCTGCACGGCCGGGACCGCCCGGGACGCGGACGCCCACGGTGCCGACGGTGCGAACGACGACGCCTGGCCCCCGGAGGCGCCGGTCGAGCACGCCCAGTGGGGTCGCGGCACGGTGATGAGCACGGAGGACGACCGGTTGACGGTGTTCTTCGAGTCGGCCGGCTACAAGACGCTCGGCCTGGCCGACGTCGAGGAGCGGCACCTGCTCGAGCGCGTCTGACGCGCGGCTCCGGCCGCTCCGGCGTCTCGGTCGGGGGAAGGCGCGGTCGCTCGACCACCCGTCGGCGACCGCGCTCCACTCCCCCGAGCACGGCGAGTGTGACCCGCGATCGTGACCCGCAGGTGACGCCGAGGTGAACACGACGCGAAGCCGCCCCGGGAGTGCGCGACCCGGACGATCCGTCAGGCGGACGGCGTACACAGGGAGACCCGACGGCCCGGCGGCCGGACACGACGCCGGAGCCCGACACCCACGGAAGGACTGCACCATGAGCGACCCCGGCATCAGCCCCGTCGACGACTTCGACGCCCAGGAGCGCCGCAACGACGACGTGGACCGCGAACACGTCGGCCCGTACGAGGTCGACGAGTCCGAGGAGTCCCTCGAGACCGTCACGAACGA
Source organism: Curtobacterium sp. ME26 (assembly GCF_903970945.1). Lineage (NCBI taxonomy): Bacteria > Bacillati > Actinomycetota > Actinomycetes > Micrococcales > Microbacteriaceae > Curtobacterium > Curtobacterium sp. ME26. The sequence continues at coordinate 124,267 of NZ_CAJCKG010000002.1, read as the reverse complement.
CGCCGTCGCCGGCGAGACCGTGGAGCCCCAGCCGGGCGACGGCTCGGACGACGGCCCCACCGGTGGCGCACCCCGCGAGGGATCGCCCGACCTCTGGGAGCACGACGACGACACCGACCGCCCGGACCTCGGCGGCGACCTCGGCACGAAGCCGCTCTGAGCGTCCCCCGCACCACCTCCGGAGCACGGCCCAGTACGATCGGGCCGTGCTCCGTGGCGTCCGTGACCGTGTCCGGGCCACGCCCGCGCTGACCCGGCTGCTCTCCCTGGCGTCGCTGCTGCTCGTGGCGGCCGCCGCCCACTCGGGTTCGCGCACCGGGACCCTCGCGTGGCTGCCGCTCCTGGTGGCCGGCGTCGCGCTGGCCGTGCTCACGGGGGCGACGAAGCACCTCTGGCCGCTCCCAGCGATCTGGCTCGTCGTGACCCTGCTCGCGGCCGCGAGCGGCACCGTCGCGAGCCCCGGCTGGCTCGTCGCCGCCCTGGTGGGCGGTGTGGTCGCCCTCGCGGCAGCCCTGGTCGCCGACACCGCCTCGGTCCGCCGCACGCGACGGTCGGGACCGCGTCCGTGACGCACCGGCCGGGAGGCGCGCCCCACCCCCGCCCCGTCGGCCGAGGCGTGGGGACGGCCGGTCGGGCATCCGTGGCGGGCCGGATCCGTGCCTCCCGGCCGTCCCGTGGTGACCGTGCCCTGTTCCGTGGTGACCGCGCCCCGTCCCGTGGCGACCGCGCCCTGCGCCGCTGGCTGGCGGACAGCACGCCCGTCGCGGCGGGCGGCCGCGCCATCCTGCTGCAGATCGCCGACCCGGTGGTCGGGGCGGGCGTCCGGCTGTACTCCGACTTCGCGCGCCGACCGCAGCAGCGGCTGGCCCACACCCTGATGTTCGTCTACGCCGTGGTCATCGGGACGGAGCGCGACACCGCCGTCGCCGCCGCGTTCGTGGACCGGGCGCACCGGACGGTCGCCGGGGCCGACGAGGTCGACCGCCAGCGCTGGGTCGCCGCGACGCTCTTCGACTCCGCGCGGGACGCGCACGCGCTCTTCGGCGACCCCCTGTCGGCCGACGACGCCGAGCGGGTGCTCGCGGCCTACGCCCCGATCGCGACGGCGCTGCGCGTACCCGCAGACGGCTGGTTCGCCTCGGTCGCGGCCTTCGACGCGTACTGGGAGCGCACGCTGCCGACCCTGCGCGTGACCGACGACGCCCGCGGGATCGTCCGCGACCTGCTGCACCCGCGGTTCGCGCCGCTGTGGGTGCGTGCGGCGATGCCGCTCGTCCGGGTCGTCACGGTCGGCATGCTGCCGGAGGCCCTGCGTCGGCAGTACGGGTTCCCGTGGGGCCCGCGCGAGCGAGGGCGCTTCCGGCGGGTGGTCCGGCTCGTCCGCGGGCTGCGGGCGCTCGTGCCGGGGTGGGTGCTCCGCCTGCCCGGGCCGCTGCTCCTGCGGGCGATGCAACGGACCGCCGCGCGGTACGCGCACCGAACCTGAGCGACGACGCGGACGGGGCGGTTGGGTGGGACCATGTCCAGTTCGCTCTCCGGTGACGACTCCCTGCACCTGCCCGAGTTCGACGCGCCTCCCGCGTCGCCGTTCGACGTCGCGCACGCGTGGCTCGACGGTGCCGCCGACCGTGACGTGTCCGAGCCCATGTCGATGACGCTGGCGACCGCCGGCTCGGACGGCCGGGTCAGCGCCCGGACCGTCGACGTCAAGCGGCTCGACGACCGCGGCCTCGTGTTCGGCACCTCGACGCTCAGCCCGAAGGGGCGCCAGCTCGCCGACAACCCGCACGCGGCGCTCCAGGTCTACTGGCGCGAGAGCATGCAGCAGCTCCGGTTCGAGGGCCGGGCGGTGCAGCTGTCCGACGACGAGTCGGACGCGCTGTTCGCCGACCGTTCGCCGAAGTCGCGCGCCGCGACCGCGATCGCCGACCAGTCGGACGTGCTCGAACCACGGACGCTGCAGGACCTGATCGACGACGCGAACGTGCTGCTGTCCGACACGGACGACGACGTGCCGCGACCCGAGGGCTGGGTGGCGTGGCGGCTCGAGCCGGACCTGGTGGAGTTCTGGCAGGGCAGCCGCGACCGGATGCACCGGCGGCTGCAGTACGTCCGCGCGGGCGACGGGTGGGACGTGGCGCGGTTGCAGCCGTAGGCGCTGGCGCTCGCGGGGGTCGTTCGGTCGCGGCGCTCCCGCACAACGGGAAGCACGTCGAACCAGGGGTGCTCGTGGCGCGACGCGCTCGGGGTTGTGCGCGGCCCCGTCGAACCAGCCGAGCGGACCGACGTCCGCGGTAGCGTCGACGGATGGGGACCCCGCACGCGCTCACCGTCCGGACCGCCGACGTGCAGGACGCCGACGCGATCGCCGCGGTGCACGTGCAGGCCTGGCGTGAGGCGTACGCGCACCTGCTGCCGGCCGAGTTCCTCGCGGCGCTCGACGTCGGGGCCCGAGCGGCACGCTGGCGCGGCATCATCGCCGAGCCCGCCGTCGACGTCCTCGTCGCCGTCGTCGAGGGCAGCGTCGTCGGCTGGGCCAGCGCGGGACCAGGACGCAGTGGTCGCGGTGACACCCCGCGTGACCGCGAGCTCGAGGGCATCTACGTCCTTGCCGCACAGCACGGCACCGGCGCTGGTCAGCGTCTGCTCGACGCCGCCGTCGGGTCGGCACCCGCGTACCTGTGGGTCGCCGAGGGCAATCCGCGAGCCGAGGCCTTCTACCGCCGGAACGGATTCCGGCGGGACGGCGCCGTGCAGCACGAGCAGATCGGGCCGACCGGCCTCGACGCGGTGCGGATGGTGCGCTAGAGCTTCTCGATCGGGGCGATCTTGATGAGGAGCTTCTTGCGACCCGCGGCGTCGAACGCGATCTCGGCGATGCGCTTCGCGCCCTGACCGGTCACCGCGGACACGGTGCCCTCGCCGAAGTCGACGTGCTTGATCCGATCGCCGGCGACGAGTTCCATGTCGCCGTTGTCGCGGACCTGCCCGGACACCCGGTTCGCCCACTCGGTCTTCGGGCGGGTCTTCGCCGCAGCGGCCGCACGGTCGTACGACCCGCCGCCGAAGCCGCCACCGCCGCGGTACCCGCCACCACCGCCGGAGCCCGCACCGCCGAAGCCGCCAGGGCCCCCGCCGCGACGGGCGTTCAGCGCGCGGGGCTCGGTGCCGCCGCGGCTGTTCGCCATGCCCGGCGACTGCTTCCAGTCGATGAGGCCCTCGGGGATCTCCTGCAGGAAGCGGGAGGGCATCGCGACGTTGACGTCGCCGAACTGCGCGCGGGTCATCGCCAGCGACAGGAAGAGCGACTTCTTCGCACGGGTGATGCCGACGTAGAACAATCGGCGTTCCTCCGCGGGGCCCCCGGGCTCGTTCGCCGACATCCGGTGCGGGAGCAGGTCCTCCTCGACACCGGTGAGGAAGACCGCGTCGTACTCCAGTCCCTTCGCCGTGTGCAGGGTCATGAGCGACACCGTGCCAGACGAGTCGTCGAGCTCGTCGGCCGCTGCGACCAGGGAGACCTCGGTCAGGAAGTCGGACAGCGTGCCCTCGGGGTTGTTCTTCTGGAACTCGCGCGTCACCGCGACGAGCTCGTCGATGTTGTCCGCCCGCGCGGCGTCCTGAGCGTCCGGCGACTTCCGCAGGTTCTCGAGCAGGCCCGAGCCGTCGAGCAGCTGCGTGAGGGTGTCGACGACCGGCTGCGTCGGGGCCTTCTCGGAGACCGAGTCGAGCAACTCGGCGAACGCCGTGATCGCGTTCCGCACCTTCGGGCCGAAGCCGAGCTCGTCGGCGTGCCGCAGGGCGTCGCGCACCGAGGTCTCGTGCTCGTCGGCGTAGCGCTGCAGTGCCGTCTCGGTGACGGCACCGATGCCGCGCTTCGGCACGTTGAGGATGCGGCGGAGCGACAGCGGGTCCGCCGGGTTGGCGACGGTGATCAGGTACGCCATGGCGTCCTTGATCTCGGCGCGCTCGTAGAACTTCGTGCCGCCGAGCACCCGGTACGGGATGGCCGAGCGGATGAAGATCTCCTCGAGCGCACGCGTCTGCGAGTTGGTCCGGTAGAACACGGCGACGTCGCGGTAGGACGTGCCCTCCTCGTGCAGCCGCTGGATCTCGTCCGCCACGAACTGGGCCTCGTCGTGGCCGGTGTACCCGGTGAAGCCGACGATCTTGTCGCCCGCGCCGACGTCGGTGAACAGGTTCTTCGCCTGACGGTCGAAGTTGTTCGCGATGACGGCGTTCGCGGCGTCGAGGATGGTCTGCGTCGACCGGTAGTTCTGCTCGAGCAGGATCACCTTCGAGTTCGGGAAGTCCCGCTCGAACTCGACGATGTTGCGGATGTCGGCGCCGCGGAAGGCGTAGATCGACTGGTCCGAGTCACCGACGACGGTGAGCGACGCCGGGGCGATCGATCCGTCGGCCTCGCGCATCCGCTCGACGTGCTGCCCGGCGTCCTCGAGCTTGTCGACCTGCTCGACGGGCACCGGACGGGTGAGCTCCCGGATCAGGGCGTACTGGGCGTGGTTGGTGTCCTGGTACTCGTCGACCAGCACGAACCGGAAGCGGCGCTGGTAGAGCGCGGCGATCTCGGGGAAGGCTCGGAACAGGAAGACCGTCTGCCCGATCAGGTCGTCGAAGTCGAACGCGTTCGCGCGACGCAGCTCGTTCGTGTACCGCCGGAACACCTCGGTGAACATGACCTCCTGCGGGTCGTTCGCGTTGATGTTCCGGGCGTAGGTGTCGATGTCCTGCAGCTCGTTCTTGAGCTTCGAGATCTTCGACGCCGCAGCACCCACGGTCAGCCCGAGCGAGTCGGCCTCGAGCTCCTTGATGATCCGCTTGAGCAGCGCACGCGAGTCCGCCGAGTCGTAGATCGTGAACGACTGCGGGAAGCCGAAGCGCTCGGCCTCGCGCCGGAGGATCCGGACACACGCCGAGTGGAACGTCGAGATCCACATGCCCTCGGCGGCCTGGCCGACCAGGGCCTGCACGCGCTCGCGCATCTCGGCGGCGGCCTTGTTCGTGAAGGTGATCGCCAGGATCTGCGACGGCCAGGCCTCACGGTTGGCGAGCAGCAGGGCGATGCGTCGGGTGAGGACGCTCGTCTTGCCGGAACCCGCACCGGCCACGATGAGCAGCGACTCGCCGCGGTACTCGACGGCCTCCTTCTGCTGGGGGTTGAGACCCGCGGTGAAGGGGTCGTCGTACCCGCCGGCGCGGTTGCCCGCGCCCGGCTCGGGGGACTGGTCGAAGGGGTCGAGCACGATCGTCATGACCGGGTCAGTCTAGGCGCGGCCCCCGACAGCTGCCGAGGTCGTGGGTCCGGAGGCACAGCGCCGGGCGCGAGGGCAGGGCCCTGGCCTCCACCCGTGCAGGCTGTCGGCATGAGGACGTGGACCGCAGGCGACGCCGTCGAGCTCGTCGAGCGGAGCTGGCGCTGGATGTCGTTCGTCACGACGCCCGTGACCATCACGGGCGGGGCCGGCTGGTCCTTCCTCGCCGACGGGGGCATCGGGGCGCCCGACGGCCCGCCCGCGCTCGCCCTCACGATCCTCCTCCTCGCCGTCGTCGCCGGGCTCGTGACCATCGGCGGCGCGATCGTGGCGCTCCCGTGCACGTACGCACTCGGGTGGGCGCTCACCCGGTGCTCAGTCCGACGCGGCGTGCACGCCGTCGCGCACGCCCTGCTCGCCGGCGCCCTGGCGGCGCTCTGCGTCTGGCTGCTCGAGACGTACTGGTCCCACGCCTGGGCACCCCTCCCGGGCCTCCGCCTGCTCATCGCGCTCTCGGCGGCCGCTGCTGCCGCGATCGCCACGTGGCGGACTGCGGCGGTGCCGCGACGGCGACCCCGCCGCGTGCCGACGTGCGGAGCTGACGGATCAGCCGGTCGCACCCTCGACGAGTGACCGCGCCCGCACCGCCAGGTCCGGGTGGTCCGCGAACACCCCGTCGACGCCGGTGCGCACCACCGACGTGAACCACCGCTCCCAGTCGCCGTGCGCCGCGACGTCGCCCCCGCGCCGCAGCGGAGCCGGCAGGAACCGGTTCTCCGGCCGCAGCGTCCAGGTGTAGACGGCGAGCCCGACCGCGTGCGCCCGGTCGACGACCACGCTCCGCACCGGCCGCGCATCGTCGACGGGGACGGTGTCCGCCCCCGCCATCAGGGTCCGCAGGTCGACGCTGATGCCGTGGAACTCCCCGGCGAACGCGGCGAGCGCCTCGTCGGTCCGTTCCGAGGCCCACGACGGAGCCGCCGACCCGTGGGCGGCGACCTCGTCCGCGGCGCTGCCACGGGCCTCCTGGAGGTACACGAGCCGACCACCCGTGCCGCGCGAGCCGAGCTGCCGGAGCACGGTCTTCTCGAACGACTCGACGGTCAGGCGCTCGTCACCGCGCCAGCCGGCGTCCCCGAGCGCGTCGTCGAGCAGCTGCGCCATCGGGAACCCGGCCCGGTCGAAGAAGGTGGCGTGCTTGACCTCGGCCACCAGCCCGACCGCACGCGGGGCGGCGTCGAGGATCCCGAGGAGGTCCTCGAGGCGCAGCACCGTCCCCTCGCCGTCGTGGGCCGCGGAGGCGGGTCGCAGCGCGGGCAGGCGCTCCCGGACCCGGAGCGTCCGGACCTCGTCCCACGTCATGTCCTCGGTGAACCACCCGGTGACGCTCTGCCCGTCGACGGTCTTCGTCGTCCGCAGGTGCGCGAACTCCGGACGTTCGGCGACGTCGGTCGTCCCGGACACCTCGTTCTCGTGCCGGAGGACCAGGACGCCGTCCTTCGTGGGCACCAGGTCGGGTTCGATCGCGTCGGCACCGAGCTCCACGGCCAGTTCGTAGGCGCCCCGGGAGTGCTCGGGCCGGTGTCCGGAGGCGCCCCGGTGGGCGATCACGCGCGTCATGGGCCGACCGTAGCCGCTCGCTCCTGCCGCCCGGTGACCCGCAGGTGTACCTGTGGACACATCCGCTCAGCCGCGCGGCGTCGTTCCCAGCCGGGACACGGATCGTCGGCGGCGTGACCGTCCGACACCTCTCCACCGCCGTCGAGGCCCGCATCGACCGCGCCGCACGCCGCCTGCTCGACGCCGGGCACCAGCCGCACCGCCCCGTCCGGCTCGCCGTCACCGAGTTCCTGGTGTTCGGGGCGAAGCAGGCCTGGGCGTGCGCGTTCGGGGCGCTGCTGCTCGCGACGATGGCCGTCGTGCACCTCACCTGGCCGGCCGGGGCGCCGGTCGCCCGCAACGACGTGCTCACGCTGGCCGCGGTCGCACTGCAGGTCGGCATGCTCGTGTTCGGCCTCGAGACCGTCCGGGAGCTCCGCGTCGTCCTCGTCTTCCACGTGGTCGGCACCGTGATGGAGGTCTTCAAGACCCACGTCGGCTCGTGGGAGTACGGCACCGGCGGCTGGCTGGTCGTGGCGGGCGTCCCGCTCTTCTCCGGCTTCATGTACGGCGCGGTCGGCTCGTACATGGTGCGGGTCGTGCGGCTGTTCGACCTGCGGTTCGACCGGTACCCGCGACAGTGGCTGCTCGTGGTGGTCGCGGTGGGCATCTACGCGAACTTCTTCGGTCACCACTTCGTGTGGGACCTCCGCTGGCCGCTGCTCGCGCTCGTCGTGGCGCTGTTCGCCCGGACGACGATGCACGTGCGCGTCCACCGTGCGACGCTGCGGATGCCGGTCCTGCTGGCGATGTCGCTGGTCGCACTGTTCATCTGGCTCGCGGAGGACGTCGCCACCTGGGCGGGTGCGTGGTCCTACCCGGCGCAGGCCGCCGGGTGGCAGCCGGTCGCACCGACGAAGATCGTCGCCTGGCTGCTCCTCATGGTGATCTCGGTCGCCCTGGTCTCGTGGCTGTACCCGCAGGTGCGCTGCGGTCCCGACGGACCCCGACCCGGCCTGGAGGCACGGCCCGACCCCGCCGCCTCGGCTGCGGCAGACGGTCGGCTGGTTCCCCACCGGCTCGGGGCGCGCACGCAGACCACGCCCGTAGGCTCCGCGGGTCGGGACCGTCAGGACCCGCTTCCGCTCGCCGCGAATCCTCAGCCTTCCGCGGTGCAGCGCCCCTAGGCTGAGAGGACTCGAATCTCCAAGGAAGAGGACACCATGGCCTTCAAGCCCGGTTTCGACCAGTCCCCCGCCTTCAACGACCAGGGCCGTGGCGCCTGGGGCGCCGGCGCTGGTCAGCAGCAGGCGGGCTGGGGACGCACCCCACAGCAGGGGCAGTACCCGCAGCAGGGCGGCATGACGCCCGAGCAGCTGCAGTACATGTACGACCGCCCGACGGCGAACCCGGTCGACACCGACCGGATGTCGTACGAGGACACCATCGTCAAGACGCTCCTGGCGTTCGGCGTGCTCCTCGTCGGCGCCGTCGCCGGCTGGAACCTGCCGCCCATCGTCTGGATCGTCGGCGCGATCGTCGGCTTCGTGCTGGCGCTCGTCAACACGTTCAAGAAGAAGCCGTCGCCGGGCCTGGTCCTGGCGTACGCGTTCTTCGAGGGCCTGTTCGTCGGTGGCATCTCGGCAGCGTTCAACGCGCAGTCGGACGGCATCGTCGCGCAGGCGGTCTTCGGAACGCTCGGCGTCTTCGCCGTGACCCTGCTGCTGTTCTCGTCCGGCAAGGTCCGGGCCACGCCGAAGCTCACCCGCTTCTTCCTCATCGCGATGGTCGGGTACCTGGCGTTCTCGCTCGTCAACCTGGTCCTGATGCTCACGGGCGTGACCACCGGGGCGCAGGGGCTCCGCAGTGAGCCGAGCTTCCTGTTCGGCATCCCGTGGGGTGTCCTGATCGGCGTCTTCGTGGTCCTGATGGCGGCGTACTCGCTGATCCTCGACTTCGACCAGATCAAGACCGGTGTCCAGCGCGGCGCCCCGCGCATCTACGCGTGGACGGCGGCGTTCGGTCTCATCGTCACCCTGGTGTGGCTCTACATCGAGATCCTGCGCATCCTCGCCCTGCTCGCGAGCAACCGCGACTGACCCGCACCCGCTCGTCCGAAGGGCCCCGGCACACGCCGGGGCCCTTCGTCGTTCCCGGGAGACTGCCGCCCCGCTCCCCGTCGCCGAGCGGGCCCGATCCGTCACGCTCAACGGCGCCGAGCGACGGACTCCGCCCGCTCGGCGGCGACCGCGCGGCGTGTCCTGCCCGCTCGCTGCCGTGCGCACCGCTCGGCGTCCGGCACGTCCTGCCCGCTGGTTGGCGCGCCCGGGACCGCTCCCCCGGGGTTCCAGGACTCGCCGCGCAGGCGTCGTCGCGGTTCCAGGAGTGGGCGGGCGGAGCGCCGAGATGCCGCAGTTGTGGAACCTCGAGCGAGGGGCTCCGGAGCGCCCCCGCACGCACGAGGGCCCGGCACGCCGTGCGTACCGGGCCCTCGGGGCATCAGGGAGTGATCACTCCCACTCGATCGTCCCCGGCGGCTTGCTCGTGACGTCGAGCACGACGCGGTTCACGTCGGGGACCTCGTTCGTGATGCGGTTCGAGATCTTCGCGAGGGTGTCGTACGGCAGGCGCGTCCAGTCGGCGGTCATGGCGTCCTCCGACGAAACCGGACGGAGCACGATCGGGTGCCCGTACGTGCGGCCGTCGCCCTGGACGCCAACGGAGCGGACGTCGGCGAGCAGGACGACCGGGCACTGCCAGATCTCCTCGTCGAGGCCGGCCGCGGTGAGCTCCTCGCGCGCGATCTTGTCGGCCGCGCGGAGCAACTCGAGACGGTCCTTGGTGACCTCGCCGACGATGCGGATGCCGAGCCCCGGTCCGGGGAACGGCTGGCGGCCGACGATGACCTCGGGCAGCCCGAGCTCGCGACCGACCGCACGGACCTCGTCCTTGAACAGGGTGCGCAGCGGCTCGACCAGCTCGAAGGTCATGTCCTCGGGCAGGCCGCCGACGTTGTGGTGCGACTTGATGTTCGCCGTGCCCGAACCGCCGCCGGACTCGACCACGTCGGGGTAGAGCGTGCCCTGCACGAGGAACTTGACCTCGCCGGCGTCGTCGTCGCCGCGGGCCTCGAGCACCAGGGCCTCGGCCGCCGCCTCGAACGTGCGGATGAACTCGCGCCCGATGATCTTGCGCTTCTGCTCGGGGTCGCTCACGCCGGCCAGGGCGTCGAGGAACTGCTGCTCCGCGTCGACCGTGACCAAGCGGACACCGGTGGAGGCGACGTAGTCTTCCTCGACCTGCTTGCGCTCGTCGGCACGGAGGAGCCCGTGGTCGACGAACACGCAGGTGAGCTGGTCACCGACGGCCTTGTGCACGATCGCCGCGGCCACCGCGGAGTCGACGCCGCCGGAGAGTCCGGCGATCACGCGTGCCGAACCGACCTGCGCGCGGATCCGCTCGACCTGCTCCTCGATGACGTTCGCGGAGTTCCAGTCGCCGGGGAGCCCGGCGGCGCGGTGCAGGAAGTTCTCGAGCACGGCCTGGCCGTACGCGGAGTGCTTGACCTCCGGGTGCCACTGCACGCCGTAGAGCTTGCGCTCGTCCGAGGCGAAGGCGGCGACGGGGGTCGAGGCGCTCGACGCGAGGACGTCGAAGCCCTCCGGCGCCTTGGCCACCGAGTCGCCGTGCGACATCCAGGTGACCTGCGAGGCCGGCTGGTCGCCGAGCAGCACGCTGTCGGTGCCCGAGACGGTCACGTCGGTCGCGCCGTACTCGCGCTGACCGGTGTGTGCGACCTCGCCACCGAGCGACTTCGCCATGGCCTGGAAGCCGTAGCAGATGCCGAGCACGGGGACGCCGAGGTCGAGGATCTCGCCGTCGAGCGACGGGGCGCCGTCCTCGTAGACCGACGAGGGACCACCGGACAGCACGATGGCCGCCGGGTCCTTCTCGCGGATCTCCTCCGCTGTGATCGAGTGCGGGACGATCTCGCTGTAGACGTTCGCCTCACGCACACGACGTGCGATCAGCTGCGCGTACTGGGCGCCGAAGTCGACGACGAGGACGGGTCGCTGTTCGGTCTCGCTCACCGAGCGGCCTCCTTCTCACGCTGCTGCGCAGCGGTCAGCTCGTGGTAGGTGTCCATGGCCCGCTTCTGCATGCGGTGTTCGACCACGAAGGACATGAACGGGATGATGCCGCCGAGGGCGATGAGCAGGAAGCGGGTCGGCCTCCAGCGCATGATGCTCCACAGGCGGAAGTCGGTGAAGAGGTAGAGCACGTAGAGCCACCCGTGGGCGATGAGGATCGCGATCGACAGGTTGAACGTGCCGGGGGCCTCGCCCGCCGTGCCGTTGGGCACGAAGAACGGTCCGTTGCCGAGCTGCATCTCGAGCTGCAGCGGCGTGTACTTGATGATGACCTCGATGACGAGGGCGAGCAGCAGCACACCGGTGATGTACGCCGAGACCCGGTACCACTTGACGGCTCCCGGGATCTTGGGGATGTCACGGGTGCGGACGGTCAAGGCCATGCGGTCCATCCTACCGTCGGTCGACCAGGGCCCCGTCGACGCTGAGTGCGGCCTCACGACGCTCTTCTTCCTCGCGCTCGAAGGCGTCCTTCACGAAGCGGTACCAGAGGAACACGGCGAAGCCGGCGAAGACGACCCACTCGATCGCGTAGAAGAGGTTGAGCCAGTCGAACTGGATCTCGCGCGTCGGGGCGCGGTCGGCGATGGTGCCGAGGTCGGCCGCCTCCGCGGTGGTGCCGTCGGCGACGACGTACCCGATGTACATCCGGTCGTCGAACGCCTTCCAGGTGTTCACGAAGCGCGCGGGCGCGACCGCCGAGAACTCGCCCTTCGTGTAGGCGTCCTGGTCGGGCGACTCCGCCGGGTAGTACCGTCCCTCGACCGTCACCTCGTCGCCGTCGGCCAGGCGGTCGCCGCCCGCGACGGCCGCGTCACGTCGGTCGGACCAGCCGATCACGACGGGCAGGCTCGCGCCGCTCTGCGCGTCGACCAGGTGACCGATGGTCTGGTAGGTCCCGCCACCGGAGCGGCCGGTCAGGATCGTGGTGTCCCCCGCGACGAAGGTCCCGGTGACGGAGACCTTCTGGCCCGCGATGGTCTCGGGTGCGCCCGCCCCCGGCTGCGTCACGGCGTCGAGGTCGCGGCGCGTCTCGGTCGTCTCCGGCAGCGGCTTGCCGTTCGCGATGCTCCGCTCCAGCTGCCACTTGCCGAGCCCCGCGAACACCCCCGCGAGCACGAGCGCCAGCAGGAGCAGCGCGATCCACCTCGGTCGTCGGGCTACGGCCCACATCTGTATCAGTACTCCGGATCGCGCTGGCGGGCCGGGCGCTTCGGACGCTCGGCGGGGATCTCGACCGGCGACGTCACGGGTTCGCCCGTCGTCGGCCCCGGTGACCCATTGTCGCGCTCTTCCCTGCCCGCTGCCTCCACGAGGGCGAACTCCTCCGCGAACTGCCGGTCACGCTCGGCCTTGCGCGCAGCAGCGGCGGCGTCCTGGTCGGCGACGCCGGCTACGGCGGCGGTCTCGATCGCCTCGTCGAGCGCCGGCCCGGCGGGGACGGCACCGGGCCGGCCCGCGCCACCACGGCCGAGCCGCGACCGAAGGCGCGTGCGCAGCCGCGCCACGCGCGCCGGACGCACCACGAGGCGGCCGATCCGGTCCGAGTTCACGGCGAGCAGCGGACCGAGCACGGCCATGACGAGGACGTAGAGGCCCGCGAAGGCGGTGATGCGCGCCTCCAGGCCGGCGGCAGCCGACAGCGTCGCGAGGATGAGCGCGAACTCGCCGCGGTTCACCAGGATCACCGCGGTGTTGATGCCCTGCTGGACGTCGAAGCCGTTCATGCGCGCGACGAGCTGCCCGGCGACCGCGTTGAGCACGACGGTCATGCCGATCGCGCCGAGGACGGGCCAGAGCACCTCGCCGAACGTCGACAGGTCGAGCCCGAGGCCGAAGTTCACGAAGAAGAAGGCCGCGAACACGTCGCGCATCGGCAGGGCGAGCTGCTCGATGCGGTCCCGGTAGCGGGTCGCGCCGCAGAGCAGGCCGATCACGAACGCACCGATCGCGTCCGTCACCCCGAGCAGGTCGCCGATGCCGCCGAACATGACCGCGAGGCCGAAGAACAGCACCGTGAAGAGCTCGTCGTCGCGGGTCGCGAAGATCTTCGACACCCACTTGCCGGCGAACCGGGCGAGCGTGAACATCACGATGAGGAAGCCGAACGCCAGCCCGAGCTTGCCGACGACCGCCCAGAGGTTCGTGTCACCGGAGAGCACCACGGACACGATCGCCAGGTAGACGGCGATGAAGACGTCCTCGATGACGGTGACCCCGAGGATCATCGGCGTCTCGTCGTTCGCGAGCCGTCGCAGCTCGATGAGGAGCTTCGTCACGATCGCGCTCGACGACGTCGCGGTCATGCCCGCGATGATCAGGGCCTCGCGCGTCCCCCAGCCGAGCGAGAACCCGAAGGCGAAGCCGACGCCCATGTTGATCGCGACGTACGTGCCACCGGAGACCAGGAGCTTGCCGGCGTTGCCGTAGAACTCCTCCTGGTCGAACTCCAACCCCAGGTTGAAGAGCAGGAGGATGAGTCCGAACGTCGCGATGAGCTCGATCGTGTGGGACTCGACGTTGAGGCCGATCCAGGGGGTGTGCGGGCTCGCGATGAGCCCGACCACCATGTAGATCGGGATGGCGGGCAGACCGATGGTCTTGCCCAGGCGTCCGAGGACGTAGGCGATGATGAACAGGCCGCCGATGGTCAGCAGCTCACCACCCAGGTGCACCGGCTAGCTCCCGGGCGGCGCCTCGGCGGCCGCCGCCGCCAGCTGTCCGCTGCGGTAGAAGGAGAACGCCTTGGCGACCTTCTCGGGCGAACCGGCGACGACGATGGTGTCACCGGGGAACACGACGAAGTCCGGCGAGGGGGCGGGGTTGGCGCTGTCGCCGCGCACGACGGCGACGACGGTCAGGCCGATGAAGCCCGAGTGGTGCAGGTCACCGAGGGGCTTGCCCGCGATGGCGTCCTCGTAGTCGACGCTGAACCAGTCGATCGACAGGCCGGGGATCTCGTCGAGCTTGTCGAGGCCCTCGGTGATCCGGGTGCCGCCGAGCAGTTCGGCGAGGGTGTGCGCCTCGTCCTCGCTCAGGCGCAGCGAGACCTTCTCGGACTTGTCCGCGCCGTCGGAGACGTCGGCGAACGAGATGAGGTCGGAGTGCCCCGACCGGTGCGTGATGACACCGCACTTGCCACCGTCGTCGGTGTAGAAGCTGTGCAGCACGCCGACTCCGGGGAGTTTGACGCGATGGACGTCGACCATGATGGCTCCCTTGGTGAGTACCCCGATGATAACCACCGGGTCGTGCCGGGCATTCCGCGCGCTACGGTCGTCCCATGGGGAACACTCGGGGGTCCGTCCGCATCGTCGTCGCCGTCGTCGGGGTGGTGGTCGTCGCGGCGTACGCGGCTCTGCTGGCCGTGAACGCGCTCGTGCTCGACCCGCTCGCGGCGGTGCCGGGTCGTTCGCTGGCGCAGATCTACGCCCGGGTCGACGTCAGCAACGACGTGACGCAGGACGTCGTCGGGGTGATCGTGGTGGCGGGCATCGGGATCGGGTTGGCCGTGACCGCGGCGGCCGTCGGGCTCGCATCGCGGTTGCCGGCGACGGTCATCGCGGTGCTCCACCTCGGCGTCCTCGCCGCCGGAGGGCTCGCGACGTTCCAGTCGGGCTTCTTCCTCGGCATGGACGTGGCCGACTCGTGGCCGACCGACGGCGCCGCCCACACGATCTGGGCCGGCGTGCTGTACCTGACCAGCATCGCCGCGCTCGTCGCGATCCCGGGTGTGCTGTTCGCGACGATGATCCGGACCCGCAACACGCAACGTCGGCAGCAGCTCGCAGCGGGGTAGCGCTGCGGGCAACCGCCGAGGTCGCGCCCCGCGAACGGAGCGGGACCAGGCGACGGACGGGAGGCGCGTGGCGGGGTCGCCACGCGCCTCCCGTCCGTCCCTACTTCGGTTCGCTCGTCTTCTCGCCGACGACCTGCTCATCGGACGCCTTCGCGCCCTCCGCGCCGCTGGAGCGGCCGCCGCCGACCACGACGTCGTCCTCGTCGAAGCCGAACGCGATGTCCGGCGCCTCCAGGCGCACCCGGTCGGCGGACTGGTCGTCGGGCTGCAGCTGCGACTCGCGCTCCGCGGCGACGCGCTTCAGGTAGTTCGCGACCTCGTTCTCGGTGGTCTCCTGGTCCCAGCCGAGCACACCGGCCATGAGCTTCGCCGCGACCGGGGCTGCCTCCTCACCGCGGTCCCACGCCTCGATCGAGATGCGAGTGCGGCGGGCGAGGACGTCCTCCAGGTGCAGGGCACCCTCGTGCGAGGCCGCGTACACGACCTCGGCGCCGATGTAGTCGTCCGCCTGGGGCAGCGGCTCGGCGAGCGACGGGTCGTCCTTGACGAGCTGCAGGACCTCGGTCGCGAGCGTGCCGTACCGGTTCAGCAGGTGCTCGATCCGGACCTTGTGCACGCCGAACGTCCGCGCGGTGCGGCTGCGGCGGTTCCAGGCGGCCGGGTACCCCTCGGCGCCGAGCAGCGGGATGTCCTCGGTCGTCGACCCGGGGATCTTGCCGTCCATCGCGGCGACCGCCTCGTCGATGGCGTCCTTGCCCATCACGCGGTAGGTCGTCCACTTGCCGCCGGCGACGACCACCAGGCCGGGCACGGTGTGCGCGACGACGTGCTCGCGGCTCAGCTGCGAGGTCTGGTCGGACTCCCCGGCGAGGAGCGGTCGGAGGCCCGCGTACACGCCCTCGACGTCCTCCCGGGTCAGCGGGACCGCGAGGACCTTGTTGACGTGCTCGAGGATGTAGTCGATGTCCGCCGCGGTCGCCGCCGGGTGCGCCTTGTCGAGGTTCCAGTCGGTGTCCGTCGTGCCGACCAGCCAGTGGCGGCCCCACGGGATCACGAAGAGCACGCTCTTCTCGGTGCGGAGGATCATGCCCGTGTTCGACTGGAAGCGGTCGCGCGGGATGACGAGGTGCACGCCCTTCGACGCCCGCACCTTGAACTGACCGCGGGTGCCGACCATCGCCTGGGTGTCGTCCGTCCAGACGCCCGTCGCGTTGACGACCTGCTTCGCCCGGATGTCGAACTTCTCGCCGGTCTGGATGTCGTGCGCGTGCGCGCCGACGACCCGCTCCCCGACCTTGATGAAGCCCTCGATGCGGACCCGGCTCGCGGCGAGCGCGCCGTAGGACGCGGCCGTGCGGACGAGCGAGGCGACGTAGCGGGCGTCGTCGACCTGGGCGTCGTAGTAGGTCATGCCGCCGACGAAGGCGTCCTTCTTCAGACCCGGCATGTTCCGGAGGACCTGCTTGCGGCTGAGGTGCCGGTGGTGCGGGACGCCGGGCGGACGGCCGCCGGACCAGCTGAACACGTCGTACATCGCCATGCCGATGCCGATGTAGAAGCGCTCCCACACGCGGTGGTTGAGCGGGTAGAGGAAGCGCACGGGCTTCACGAGGTGGGGGGCGATCCGCTGCAGGAGCAGACCGCGTTCGATCAGGGCCTCGCGGACGAGGGCGAAGTTGAGCTGCTCGAGGTAGCGGATGCCGCCGTGCACGAGCTTCGACGAACGGCTCGACGTGCCCGAGCCCCAGTCGCGGGCCTCGACGATGCCGACGCTCAGGCCACGGGTGACCGCGTCGAGCGCACTGCCGCCGCCGACGATCCCGCCGCCGACCACCAGGACGTCGAGCTCGCGGGTCTTCAGCGCCTCGATCGTCGCGGCGCGCTCGTCCGGGCCGAGCTTGGCGGACGGGTCGAAGCCGACCCCGCTGCCCTGGGCGGTGTGCTCCTGCTCCGCGTCGTGGACGGTGCTCGCGGCACCCGCGGTCGTCGCGTCCGTACTGGTCTGCGTGCTGCTGCTGGCTGGCTTGGCCATCGTCGCCTCCGTGCGGGTTGCGCGCACGGAGCCGGCCTCCGCGCACGGTCGGCACCGAAGGCGTCACCCGCGCGGGAGCACGGGTGCCACCGTCACTGCTGGTGGTACGGCGCCACGACCACTTCTACTCGCTGGAACTCCTTGACGTCGGAGTATCCGGTGGTGGCCATCGAGCGACGCAGGGCGCCGACGATGTTCGCCCGGCCGTCCCAGGTCGGGGTCGGGCCGTTCAGCACGTTCTCCAGCGGGGCGATCGTGCCCACCTCGACCCGGCGTCCGCGGGGCAGCTCCGGGTGGTGCGCCTCGGCACCCCAGTGGAAACCACCGCCGGGCGCCTCGGTGGCGCGCGCCAGGGCGGTGCCGAGCATGACGGCGTCCGCGCCCATCGCGATCGCCTTGACGACGTCGCCGGCGGTGTCGAGGCCGCCGTCCGCGATGACGTGCACGTACCGGCCGCCGGACTCGTCCATGTAGTCGCGGCGGGCGCCGGCGATGTCCGCCACCGCGGTCGCCATCGGCGCGTGGATGCCGAGGGCGGCACGGGTCGTGGACGCCGCACCACCGCCGAAGCCGACGAGCACGCCGGCGGCACCGGTGCGCATGAGGTGCAGGGCTGCGGTGTAGGTCGAGGCGCCACCGACGATCACGGGGACGTCGAGCTCGTAGATGAACTTCTTGAGGTTGAGGGGCTCGGTCTCCTGCGACACGTGCTCCGCCGACACCGTGGTGCCGCGGATGACGAACAGGTCGACACCGGCGTCGACGACGGTCTGCGAGAACTCCTGCGTGCGCTGGGGGCTGAGCGACCCGGCGACCGGGACCCCGGCGGCGCGGATCTCGGCCAGGCGCGCGGTGATCAGCTCGGCCTTGACCGGCTCGGCGTAGATCTCCTGCATGCGCTTCGTGACGTTGCCGTCGGTCAGCGTCCTGATCTCGTCGTAGAAGGGCGTCGGGTCCTCGTACCGGGTCCACAGGCCCTCGAGGTCGAGCACGCCGAGGATGCCGAGCCGGCCCATCTGGATGACCGTGGCGGGCGAGGAAACCGAGTCCATCGGTGCCGCGAGGATCGGGGCCTCGAACGTGAAGGCGTCGATCGACCACTGGACGCTGACGTCCTGCGGGTCGCGGGTGCGCCGCGAGGGGACCACCGCGATGTCGTCGAACGCGTACGCCCGACGTCCGCGCTTGCCTGCACCGATCTCGACTTCAGTCACCGGGCAAGCCTAGCGGGCGGCCCCCAGGAGTGGGACGGGTGGACGGTGCAGCAGCGCCGGTCACCGAGGGGGTCGGACGCGCCGCTTCCGGATCGCCCGCAGGACCAGGCCGAGCAGGAGCGCGAGCACGACGAGCGCGGCGAGCAGGGCGGCCGCGACCTTCACCAGGAGTGCGGCGCCGACGAAGAGCACGGCGAAGACGACCCAGACGAGGGCGTCGAGCACGAGGGGGCCGGGGGTGCGCACGGCGTCACGCTAGCCGACGGGCGGAGGCGGGCCGTGCCTCCAGGCCGGGGCGCACGCGGGTGGCGGAGGTGGAACGCACCGCTCGCCGTCACGTGAGGACGGAGCCGCGCGGCGCATCAGCAGCCAGCGCGGCTCCGTCGGGTGCGGGTACCACCCCCACAGCAGTACCCGCGGGTCGACCCCGCTCAGCGAGCGGAGTCGACGTCCTTGGCGAGCGTCCCCAGGTAGAGCTCGATGACCTTCGGGTCGTCGGCGAGCTCACGCCCGGTGCCCGAGTACGCGTTCCTCCCCTGGTCGAGCACGTACCCACGATCGCAGATCTGCAGACAGCGTCGCGCGTTCTGCTCGACCATGATGATCGACACCCCGGCCTTGTTGATCCGACGCGTCCGGATGAAGGTCTCGTCCTGCCGCACCGGCGACAGGCCCGCGGAGGGCTCGTCGAGCAGCAGCACCTTCGGGTCCATCATGAGCGCACGCGCCATCGCGACCGACTGCCGCTCACCACCGGACAGGGAGCCCGCCCGCTGGGTGCGCCGCTGCCCGAGCACCGGGAACAGGTCGTAGATGACCTCGAGCCGCTCGGCGAACTTCTTCGGGCGGAGGTACAGGCCCATCTGCAGGTTCTCCTCGATCGAGAGCGAGGGGAACACGTTGTTCGTCTGCGGCACGAAGCCGACACCGGCCTGCACGAGCTTGTTCGCCTTGAGGTTCGTGATGTCCTCGCCCTGCAGGCTCACGGAGCCCTCGCGGATGGAGACCAGGCCGAACAGGGCCTTGAGCAGCGTCGACTTGCCGGCGCCGTTCGGGCCGATGATGCCGATGAGCTCGCCCGGGTAGCAGTCGAGGTCGCAGCCGTTCAGGATGTTGACGCCGGGCAGGTAGCCGGCGACGAGGTTCTTCGCGGTGAGGACGGGTTCGACGGTGGCGGTCGCGGTCGCGGTCGCGGTCGCGCCCGTCGCGCCCGTCGCGCCCGTCGCGTTCGTCGCGTCCGTCGTCGGACTGGAGGCGCGGCTCGCGTCCGCTGCGTTCGTTGCGTCGGTCATCGGGTCGCCTCCTGCTCGTCTTCTTCCTTGACCTCTTCGGCCAGCTCCTCGTAGGTCTCCTCGTTGAGGAGCGAGTCGTCGCCCAGGTCGGTGTCGTGGTGCGCGCCGAGGTACGCGTCGATGACGGCACGGTCGTCCATCACCGTGTCGGCCGGCCCCTCGGCGACGACCTTGCCCTCGGCCATCACGACGACCCAGTCCGAGATGTGCCGGACCATGTGCATGTCGTGCTCGACGAACAGCACGGTCATGCCGTCGTCGCGCAGGGACTGGATGTGCCCGAGGAGCGACTGGGTGAGCGCAGGGTTCACGCCCGCCATCGGCTCGTCGAGCATGATCATCGTCGGGTCGGACATGAGCGCCCGCGCCATCTCGAGGAGCTTCCGCTGGCCGCCCGAGAGCGATCCGGCGTAGTCGTCCTGCTTCTCGAGGAGCTTGAAGCGGGCGAGCAGGTCCTCGGCCTTCGCGGTGATCTCCCGCTCGCGCTTCCGCCACAGTCCGGGGACCAGGCCGACGAAGAAGTTCTCCCCCGGCTGGTCGCGGGCGCCGAGCAGCATGTTCTGCATCACCGTCAGGCGGCTCAGCGCCTTCGTGAGCTGGAACGTGCGGACCATGCCCTTGTTCGCGATGTGGGTCGCGCTCGTCTTCTGGAGCGTGTCGCCGTTGAAGCGGGTCGTCGCACCGGGGCTCGGCTTGTCGAAGCCGGTCAGCAGGTTGAAGAACGTCGTCTTGCCGGCGCCGTTCGGACCGATGAGGGCGGTGATGGTGCCGCGCTGCACCTCGAGGTGGTCGACGTCGACGGCGGTCATGCCGCCGAAGTGCCGGGTGACGCCGTCGACCGTGAGGATCGGGTCGGACTTCGTGTGGGTGTACGTCTCAGACACTGAACGACAGCTCCTTCTTGTTGCCCAGGAGTCCCTGTGGCCGGAACACGATGAGGAGCATGAGCGCGATGCCGACGAGCACGTAGGAGAACTGCTCCGCCTGCTGCGCGTTCATGATCGAGTCGGGGATGAAGTCCCCGGCCAGGGTGCGGACGAAGAGCCGCACGACGAAGAACAGGATCGCCCCGAGCACCGGACCGAAGACGGTCGCGGCACCACCGAGGATGAGTGCCGTCCAGATGAAGAATGTCATCGAGCGACCCATGGCATCCGGTTGCACGGAGCTCGGCAGGACGTAGATGACCCCGGCGAGCGCACCGAGCGCGCCACCGAACACGAGCGCCTGCATCTTGTACGAGTAGACGTTCTTGCCGAGGGACCGCACGGCGTCCTCGTCCTCGCGGATGGCCTTCACGACACGACCCCACGGGCTGCGCATGAGCAGGAAGAGCACGAGGGTGAAGAGCGCGACGAGGCCCCAGGCGGCGATGCGGATCCACCAACCGTTGACGCCGTTGTTCGAGTAGGTGAACCACAGGATGCTCGTGGTGCCGTCCGGCAGTGGGCTGAGGGCGTTGAACGGGTCGCGGTAGGCCGAACCGGCGATGCCGTTCGAACCGCCGGTGGTGTCCGTCAAGAGGCTGGAGCGACCGACCATGCGGATGATCTCGGCGCCGGAGATCGTCACGATCGCCAGGTAGTCGCCGCGCAGCCGCAGGGTCGGGATGCCGAGGATGACCGCGAAGACGATCGCCACCGCCAGCGCGACGAGCACCGCCATGACGAAGGGCAGGCCGTTCGTGATCGAGATCGCGAAGCCGTAGGCGCCGAGCAGCAGGAACGCCGCCTGGCCCATGTTGATCAGGCCGGTGAGGCCGAAGTGCACGTTGAGGCCGATGGCGGCCAGGGCGAACGCCGCCGTGGTGGGGGCGAGGGCCTCCTGCGTCAGTGACGACAGCAGGCTGAGGATGTAGTCCATGTCGGTGCTCCCTTAGCCGATGCGCTCGGCGCGACCGAAGATGCCCTGCGGCCGGAACAGCAGGATGAGGATGAGGATCACGAGGGCCGTGGCGTACTTGAAGTCACCCGGCAGCACGAGGTTCGTGAGCTCGACGACGATGCCGATGATCATCGAACCGACGAGGGCGCCGTAGGCCGTGCCGAGACCGCCGAGGGTGACGGACGCGAACATGAGCAGCAGCAGCTGGAGGCCGGTCTGCCAGTTCACGCCGTTGAGGACCAGGCCGAGCATCACGCCCGAGAGCCCCGCGAGGCCGGCCGCGAGCGTCCACACGAACCGGATGACCCGGTCGACGTCGATGCCGGACGCCGCGGCGAGCGCCGGGTTGTCCGAGACGGCGCGGGTGGCCCGGCCGAAGCGGGTCTTCGCGAGGAAGAGCCCGGTGCCGACGAGCACGACGAGCGCGATCGCCATGGCGACGTAGGACTGCACGGTCAGCGTCAGCCCCGCGAAGGTCACCGTCTCCGGGTTGCCCTGCTGGATGCGGACGGTCGAGGCGCCGAAGAAGTACTGGAACGCGTACTGCGCGGCGATCGAGAGCCCGATCGTCACGATCATGAGCTGCGTCAGGCTGATCCGCCGACGCCGCAGCGGTCGCCAGATCGCGGCGTCCTGCAGGTACCCGGTGGCCGCGCAGAGCAGCGTGACCACGATCCCGGTCACCCAGATGTTCCACCCGAGCTGGTTCGCGAACACGTAGGCGAGGAGGCCGCCGAGGGTGACCTGCTCGCCGTGCGAGAAGCTCGACAGGCCGGTCGTGCCGTAGATGAGCGAGAGACCGACCGACGCCAGGGCGATGAGGAGCCCGAGTCGGATGCCCGACGCGAGCTGCTGCCAGGCGCGGGCGGCGCTGACGCTGCTCGTGTCCGCGGTGGTGGTCGCGCCCTGCTGGTCGGAGAGCTGGAAGATCTGCCCGACGTTGGCGTTGAGCGTCGCGTTCACCTTGCGCTCGGCGTCGGCTGCGTTCGTCAGGTACTGCCCCCGCGGCAGCGACGACTGGTCGACGCTGACCGTGTACTGCCCGGCGGTCGTGACCGAGACGGACCAGCGGCCGGAGTCGTCGGTGGTCGCGGTCTGGGCGAAGCCGCCCGCACCCGCCACGTCGACGTCGATGCCGGCGGCCGGCTTCCGGTCGGAGTCGAGGATGGTGCCCCGGATGCAGCCGTTCGTCGGACTGACCGTGCAGGGCCCGGTCGCGGCACCGCTGCCCGCGGGGCTGCTGCTCGCGGGGGTGCTGCTGGCGGACGGGGCGCTCGTCGCCGCCTCGGCCGAGGGCGACACTGCCCAGTCGACCGCGAAGGTTGCGAGGAAGGCGAGGAAGAGTACTGCGGCGAGGACCAGGCGGTTGCGACCTGGTGCCCCACGGCGGAGTCGGCGCATGAGCGCTGACCCCGGCGGAGTGATGGAACCCACGGATGAGCCTCTCGTTCGGATAGTCGAGGACCCTAGGGATTTTTTGTGTCCCCCGTGTTTCCAGCACGTCTCCTGCACAAATCGTGCTGCTTTCGTGACCGACCCCGCGCAGATCCGCACGAAACCGCCCGTCCAGCCGGTACACGGACTCTCAGGGACCGGATCTCGCCCCGACCGCGGCTCCGCGTGCCGCGACGGCTCGGGGGACAGCGGAATGGCCGGCGGGTCGCGCGCGTTACCATGGCCCATCGGGAACCCGACGTTGCGCCCCGGTGCCGACCACTTCACCTCGCCCACGAAGGGGACCCATGGACCAGCCGGATCCGTTCGGATTCATCGGACTCACGTACGACGACGTCATGCTCCTGCCGGGGCACACCGACGTCATCCCGAGCGAGGCGTCCACGACGTCCCGGCTCACCAAGCGCATCGACGTGCACGTCCCGCTGCTCTCCGCGGCGATGGACACCGTCACCGAGGCCCGGATGGCGATCGCCATGGCGCGCCAGGGCGGCATCGGCATCCTGCACCGCAACATGTCCATCGAGGACCAGGCCGCCTACGTCGACAAGGTCAAGCGCTCCGAGTCCGGCATGATCACGAACCCGGTCACGACCACCCCCGACGCCACCGTCGCCGACGTCGACGCCGTGTGCGGTCAGTTCCGCGTCTCCGGCCTGCCGGTCGTCGAGTCGGACGGCACGCTCGTCGGCATCATCACGAACCGGGACATGCGCTTCGTCGCCCCGTTCGAGATGGCGACCACGCTCGTCCGCGACGTCATGACCAAGGCGCCGCTCATCACCGCGGCCGAGGGCATCGATCCCGAGGAAGCGGTCGCGATCTTCGCGCAGCACAAGATCGAGAAGCTGCCGCTCGTCGACGCCGACGGCAAGCTCCGCGGGCTCATCACCGTGAAGGACTTCGACAAGAGCGAGAAGTACCCGGACGCCACGAAGGACGACGAGGGCCGGCTGCGCGTCGGCGCCGCGATCGGGTTCTTCGGCGACGCCTGGCAGCGTGCCGAGGCCCTGCGTGACGCGGGCGTCGACGTGCTCGTCGTCGACACCGCCAACGGCGAGAGCGAGGGCGTGCTCGACATGGTCCGTCGCCTGAAGGCCGACCCGTCGTTCGCCGGCATCGACGTCATCGGCGGCAACGTCGCGACCCGTCAGGGCGCCCAGGCGCTCATCGACGCGGGCGTCGACGCGGTCAAGGTCGGCGTCGGCCCGGGCTCCATCTGCACCACCCGCGTCGTCGCCGGCGTCGGCGTGCCGCAGGTCACCGCCGTGTACGAGGCGTCGCTCGCCGCTCGCGAGGCCGGCGTGCCGGTCATCGCCGACGGCGGCCTGCAGTACTCCGGCGACATCGCGAAGGCCCTGGTCGCGGGTGCGGACACCGTCATGCTCGGGTCGCTCCTCGCGGGCACCGACGAGTCCCCGGGCGAGCTCGTGTTCGTCGGCGGCAAGCAGTACAAGGCCTACCGCGGGATGGGCTCCCTCGGCGCCCTGCAGACCCGCGGCGAGAAGACCTCGTACTCGAAGGACCGCTACTTCCAGGCCGACGTCCCCTCGGACGAGAAGCTCATCCCCGAGGGCATCGAGGGGCAGGTGCCCTACCGCGGCTCGGTGGCGAACGCCGTCTACCAGCTCGTCGGCGGGCTGCGGCAGTCGATGTTCTACGTGGGTGGCCGGACCGTCCCGGAGCTCAAGGCCCGCGGCAAGTTCGTCCGCATCACCGCGGCCGGACTGAAGGAGTCGCACCCGCACGACATCAAGATGGTCGTCGAGGCCCCGAACTACCGAGGCTGACCCGCCTCTCCCCTTCCGCAAGACGCAACGTCGGCGGTTTCTCGCAGCAGTACTCCGCTGCGAGGGACCGCCGACGTTGCGTTTCGCGATCGTGCGCTCGCCGTTCTCCACAGATCCGGACGACGAGCCGCAGCGTCCCCGTGACTGCCCGAAGCTCGTCCGCATGCACGAACCCCTGCCACTCGTCCTGCTCACGTCCGACGACCGGGACGCGCAACACCGCGTCCGGCGGGGCGAGCTCGTCCGGCTGACGCACGGCGTCGCGGTCGAGGCCGACGCCCTGCGATCAGCATCGGTGCGCGAGCGGGCACGGACCGAGCTCGAGGCCGTGATCACGACCGTCGGTGAGTGGCGCACCCTGTCCCACCGCTCGGCCGCACTGCTCTGGGGTCTGCCCGACGTGGATCGGCCGGACCGGCGCGTGCACGTCACGGACCCCCTGCTCGGCACGACGCACTCCGGTCGTCGTGTCGTCCGCCACGCAGCGGCACTCGGTACCCACGAGGTGACGACGATCGACGGGCGTCGGGTCACCACGCTCATCCGGACCGTGGTCGACCTCGTCCGCAGCACGTCGTACGAGAACGGCGTGGCGGTGCTCGACCACGTCCTCCGTACGGGGTCGACCGACGCGGACGAACTCCGCCGTGCGTTCGCGGCGTGGCCGACACCGCGGGGCATGACGCGGGCCCGCCGCGCCCTCCGGTTCGCCGACCCCCGGTCCGAGTCGCCCGGAGAGTCCGTCAGTCGCGTCCGCATCGACGAGGACGGCTTCCCACCGCCGGTCCTGCAGCAGGAGTTCGGTCGGTACCGCGTCGACTTCTGGTGGCCGCGCGCGGGCATCGTCGGTGAGTTCGACGGCCTCGAGAAGTACGACGGGCCCGACGCCGTCCGGCGGGAGAAGACACGGGAGCAGGCCCTGCTGGTGCGGCCGGAGGTGCGCGGCGTCGTCCGCTGGGGCTGGTCGGAGGTGCGCACCCCGGGGCGCTTGCAGACGCTCCTGCGCACCACGGGCCTCCCGACCGGAGCCTGACGGACCGCAAGACACAACCCGGGCGGTTCCTCGCAGCGGGATGTCCCTGCGAGGAACCGCCCACATTGCGTTTTGCGGAAACGCAACGCGACGCCCGGCCGCCCTCCCGCCCGCCGCCGGCCCCTACGCGCTCCGCCAGTCGTCGCTCGTGATGTGGCTGCCGCCGTGCGGGCCCATCTGCAGCATGCCACCGTCGACCGGCAGGGACACCCCGGTGATGTACGACGACGCCGGCGAGGCCAGGAACGCCACCGCGGCCGCGATCTCCCACGCGTTGCCCGGACGACCGAGCGGCACCCCCGGGCGGTCGATGGTGTGCGGGTCCTCGTCCTCGGCGCCGGTCATGCGGGTCGCGATCTCCCCCGGTGCGACCGCGTTGGCGGTGATCCCGTGCTGCGCGAGCTCGATCGCGATCGTCTTGAGCAGCCCGCCCAGCCCGTGCTTCGCGGCGTCGTACGCGCTCGAGCCGTACCGCGGCTGGTGCTCGTGCACGCTCGTGATGCCGATGATCCGCCCGCCGGTGCCCTGGTCGACCATGCGTCGTGCAGCCGCCTGGATCGTGACGAACGCGCCGTCGAGGTCCGTCGCGACCGTGTGCCGCCACTGCTCGAGGGTGATGTCGAGGAAGGGGGCGTTGTCGCCGGTCCCGGCGTCAGCCACGATGACGTCGACCCCACCGAGCTGCGCCGCGAGGTCGTCGATGACCGCACCGGCCCGGTCCAGCTGGGTCACGTCGATCTGCGCGACGAACGCCCGGCGTCCGGCCTGCCGGATCTCCGCGGCGGTCTCCTCGGCGCGCTCGGGTTCGGACAGGTAGGTGATGCCGACGTCCATGCCGGCGGCGGCGAGGGCCACGGCGGTGGCCTTGCCGATGCCGGACTCGGCGCCGGTGACGATGGCTCGGGTCGGACGGAACGTGGTCTCGGAAGCTGCGTCGCTCATGCCCGGGACCGTACGCGCGGCCGGTGGGGTGCCCGCACGGGTCCGTCGGACGTCGGATCCGGCGCCGTCCAGGGAGCGCTCCAGACCTCGGAGACCGTCCGGACGGACTCCTCATCAGGCCTTCCCGTGCGCCTGCTCAGTTTCGTCACGGGTGTGTAACGAAACGTCCAGGTGTCGATCCTGGACACACACGCGAAACACTTCGGCCCTAGTTTTCTCGGCAACCCACGCGGAGGTGACCGCGCTCGACCCGATGCGGTTGAGCCTCCGCGCAGAGAAAGGGCTCCACGGATGACCAGAACCACCCGTGCCACCACGGCACTGGCAGTGGCGGGAGCGGCAGCGCTCCTCCTCGCCGCGTGTTCCACCGGCGGCAGCGCCGAGTCGACCTCCTCCGCGTCGGCAGGCGGTGCGAAGAAGGACCCGGCTGCCAGCTGCAAGGCACCCGACACCCCCGGTACCGACGCGCTGAAGATCGGCACGATCCTGCCGCTCACCGGCACGCTGTCGTACCTCAACCCGCCGGCCGAGTCCGGTGTCGGCCTCGCGGTCGAGGACATCAACGCCGCGGGCGGCGTGCTGGACAAGGACGTCAGCATCGACCCCGCCACCGACTCCGGTGACAGCAACGACATGACCGTGTCGAGCTCCGCGGCGACGAAGCTCGTCAACGCCAAGGTCCCCGTCGTCATCGGCGCCGAGTCGTCCAGCGTCACGCTGAACGTCATCGACCAGCTGACGAGCAACTGCATGGTGCAGATCTCGCCGGCGAACACCGCGACCGACCTGTCGGGCTACTCGTCGCACTACTACCGCACCGCTCCGCCGGACTCGGTCCAGGGCTCGGCGCTCGGTCAGCTCATCACCGGTGACGGCAACGCCACGGTCGCGTTCCTGGTCTTCAACGACACCTACGGCACGGGTCTCCGCGACACCGTCCAGAAGGCGGTCGAGGACTCGGGCGGCCAGGTCGTCTACGGCGGCAAGGGCAAGGGTCAGGAGTTCCCGCCCGGACAGACGACGTTCTCGTCCGAGGTGACGGCGGCCCTCGCGGCCAAGCCGGACGCCATCGTGGTGCTCGCCTTCGACGAGACGAAGTCGATCATCCCCGAGCTGAAGTCGCAGAACGCCGACATGGCGAAGATCTACATGTCCGACGGCAACACGGCGGACTACTCGAAGGACTTCGACCCGGGCACCCTCGAGGGCGCCCAGGGCACCATCCCCGGTGCGAGCCCGAAGGACGAGCTGAAGCAGCGCCTGGCGGACTTCTACAAGAAGTCGTCCGGCAAGGAGCTCGCCGACTACTCGTACGCGGCCGAGTCCTACGACGCCACCACCCTCGCCGCGCTGGCCGCGGTCAAGGGCAAGGGCACCGACTCCGGGACGATCCAGGCCAACATGGCCGCGGTCTCCGGTGCGGACGGCGGCACCGAGTGCTCGACCTTCGCCGACTGCAAGAAGCTGCTCGACTCCGGTGAGGACATCCACTACACCGGCCCGTCCGGCATCGGTCCGTTCGACAGCAAGAACGACCCGTCGAGCGCCTACATCGGCATCTACAAGTTCGACGGCGACAACAAGCCCGTCTACCAGACCGCGATCCAGGGTTCGGTCTCGAAGTAACACCGCTCGACGTCGGCCCCGGACCTCTCGCAGGTCCGGGGCCGACGTCGTCCCCGCGAGACTCGCGTCCGCGGACGGTTTCGCGGGCGCGGTACCGCGAAACTGTCCGCATGGCCGAGTCTCGGCACAGCGCTCCGGACCGCGCGCGGGCACCGAGGCGGACGGGAGGCGCTCCCCGCCTCCGTCAGGCCGGCTCGACCGCCGCAGGTGCTGACGTCCGGCGCCGCGCTGCCCGGGCGGCCGCGAAGCTGTCGACGGTGAGCACCACGAGCGCCACCCAGACGATGCCGAAGCCGACCCACCGTGCGGGCGGCATCGCCTCGTGCTGCACGACGACGCCGACGAGCAGCTGCAGGACCGGCGCGAGGTACTGCGTCAACCCGAGCGTCGACAGGCTGACCCGCCGTGCGGACGACGCGAACAGCAGCAGCGGCACCGCCGTCGCCGGGCCGGTCAGCACCGTGACGACGGCGTGCGGCCACCCCTCGCTCGTGAACGTCAGGCCGCCCCCGAGTCCCGTGACCCCGAGCACGACGAGCGCACCCACCGCGATCGGCAGCAGCCACGCGGTCTCGAGCGTCAGCCCGCTCAACGCGTCGACCGTCCCGCCCACGCGCTTCTTGACGAGGCCGTACAGCCCGAACGAGAACGCCAGCACGAGCGAGATCCACGGCACCTGCCCGTAGCCGATCGCGATCACGACGACGGCCGCGACGCTGATGCCGACCGCCGCCCACTGCGCCGGCCGCAGGCGTTCGCGGAGGACCACGACGCCGAGCGCGATCGTCACGAGCGGGTTGATGAAGTAGCCGAGCGCCGCCTCGACCGTGTGGCCCGTCGTCGTCGCGGCGACGTACACGGTCCAGTTCACCAGGATGAGCACCGCGGCGAGGCCCATGACGAGCACCACCCGAAGCTGGGCGAGCAGGGAGCGCGTGCGGAGCCAGGAGCGGGTGACGGCGATCGCGACCGCGCAGAACACCAGTCCGAAGACGATGCGCCAGGCGACGATCTCGAACGCACCGGCGGGGCTCATCGCCGCGAAGAGCAGGGGCATGAGGCCCCAGAGGCCGTACGCCACGATCGCCTGGACCACGCCGACGGACGCCTCGCTGCGGACCGGCCGGGCCGGCACCTGTTCACTCACGGAACCATCCTAGGAAGCCGGTCGGACGCTGCGGAGCGGCACCGCGCCTCCCGGCCGTCACCGGACGCAGGAACGCCCCGCCGGCTGGGAGCCGGACGGGGCGTTCGTGGGGCGTGAGCTCAGTGCTCGATGACCGCGAGGACGTCGCGCGCCGAGAGGACGAGCAGGTCCTCGCCGGAGTACTTGACCTCGGTGCCGCCGTACTTCGAGTAGATGACCTTGTCGCCGACGGCGACGTCGAGCGGGACGCGGTTGCCGTTGTCGTCGATGCGACCCGGACCCACGGCGACGACCTCGCCCTCCTGGGGCTTCTCCTTCGCGGTGTCCGGGATGACGAGACCGGAAGCGGTGGTCTGCTCCGCCTCGACCTGGCGGATGACGATGCGATCCTCGAGCGGCTTGATGGTGACGGCCACGGTGACCTCTTCTTTCTCGGTACTGACTCGGTACAGATGGGAACCGGTTGGCACTACGCACAGGAGAGTGCCAACGCGAGTCTAGGGACAGTCTGGCACTCGGTCAATCCGAGTGCCAGCACACGGCCGGGCTCCCGGCGACCTGCGAGGATCGTCGGGTGGAAGCCGCCGATCTCGCCCAGTTGCTGACCCCCGAGGGGATGGCCCTGCTCGACCGTACCCCCGGTGTCTCGGACGGGGGCGAGATCGTCCGCGTGGTCTCGCGGCTGCGCGCCGAGGGGCACGACCCCGGGCTCGTGGCCGCCGTCCTCACGCAGGCGAAGCTGCGCCAGAAGGCCCGCGGGAAGTTCGGCGACTTCGCCGGGCGCATGCTCTTCACCGAGGCCGGACTCGAGCAGGCCACTCGGCTGCGGGTCGCCGCACAGCACGCCGGACGCTTCGCCGCCGCCGGCCTGACGCGCGTGGCCGACCTGGGCTGCGGCATCGGCGGGGACGCGATGGCGATGGCCGCGCTCGACCTCGACGTCACGGCGGTCGACCGCGACGAGGTGACCGCGGCCGTCGCGACGCACAACCTGGCGCTCTGGCCGAACGCGCGCGTCGAGCTCGGCGACGCCGCCGAGTTCGACCTGTCCCGCGTCGACGGCGTGTGGATGGACCCCGCGCGTCGGACGGCCGGGCACGCGAACACGAAGCGCCTCGCCGACCCGGACGACTGGTCGCCCTCGCTCGACACCGTCTTCGCCGCGGCCACGACGACCCCGACGGGCGTGAAGCTCGGACCGGGCATCGACCGCGACCTGATCCCCGACACCCTCGAGGCGCAGTGGGTCTCCGTCGACCGCGAGGTCGTCGAGCTCGTCCTCTGGTCGGGCCCGCTCGCCCGCGCCGGCGTCCGGCGCGCGGCGACCGTCATCGGTGCCCACGGGATCGCCGAGCTCACCGGTCCCGCCGACGCGGAGGACGTCGAGGTCGGCCCGGTCGGCACCTACCTGTACGAGCCCGACGGCGCCGTCATCCGCGCCCGGCTCATCGGCGACCTCGCCCGGTCCCTGGACGGCCGGATGCTCTCGGACGGGATCGCCTACGTCACCTCGGACCGGGCCGTCACGACACCCTTCGCACAGGGGTTCCGGGTGCTCGACACGATGCCGCTCGACGTGAAGCAGCTCGCCGCCCGCCTGGCCACCGAGGACGTCGGCACCGTGGAGATCAAGAAGCGCGGGGTCGACGTCGATCCCGCGCAGTTCCGGAAGCGGTTGCGGCTGCGGGGGCGCCGGTCGGTCACGCTGGTGCTCACCCGCCTGGAGGGACGGCACACCGCGGTCCTGTGCGAGCGGCTCGCCGGGGTGGCCGGGTAGGGCGCGGGAGCGCGTCGGCGCGGGTCCGGCGTCGGCGCGGGTCCGGCATCGGCGCGGGTCCGGCGTCGGTGTTGCGTCGGTTGCCGCGTCTCCTCGGCAGGAGGACAGGACCCCGCGAACCGTTCGCGGGGTCCTGTCGTTCTCGCGGAGTGGTCAGCCGATGAAGGCGCCCGAGTCGTAGTCGTACGAGTCGGAGTAGCCGTGCGACGAGGCGATCGCGATGATGAAGACGACCGCGAACAGCACGTACAGCCCGGTCAGGACCCACCCGCCGATGATCCCGGCGAGCGCCAGGCCGCGGCCGGCCTCACCGGACTGCTTGATCTTGCCGAGGGCGATGTGGCCCATGATCGCGCCGGCCGGGCTCGACAGGATGACGAGCGGCCAGATGATGATGCCCGCGTAGGCGAAGACGATGGACAGGATCGCCAGCGTGTTCGTCCGCGGACGCTGCGCGTAGGGCTGGTACCCGCCGGTGGCGTACGGCGCCGCGTAGGGGTTGCCGCCCTGCGGCTGCGCGTACGGGTTGCCCTGGGGCTGCGCGTACGGGTTGCCCTGGGACTGCTGCGCGTACGGGTTCGCGCCCGCCTGACCGTAGGGCGCGCCCGTCGGCTGCTGCCCGTACGGCGTCTGCTGGCCCTGCGGCGCCTGCCCGTACGGGGCCTGCTGCCCCGGCTGGGGCTGCTGCCCGTACGACGACGGGCCCTGCTGCCCCTGGGGCGCGGTGGAGCCGCCGGTGACGCCCTGGGCCGCGGTGCCCTGACCGGACCGCGACCACGGGTCCTGCGCGCTGCTCGACGGCGCCGACATCGGGGGCTGGTACGCACCCGACTGCTGCCCGTCCTGGTGCCGGGCGTCGGGCTGCTGGCCGTCGCGCTGTTGGCCGTCGGGCGACCCGTTCGACTCGCCCGGCTTCGGCCACTGGTTCTGATCGGACACCGTCCACCCCTCCTCGGCGCCCGGTCGGCGCCCGAGAGGATCCTCCCACAAGCGCCTCCGCCCGGTCTCGGCAGCCCGGCCGGGCCCGCCGATCAGACCTGGACGGTCGTCACCGGCAAGGTCGAGTCGGCGGCGATCCCGAGGTCGCTCGGCGCGTGCCCCTCGGCCACCAGACGCGCACCGATCGCGGCGATCATCGCGCCGTTGTCCGTGCAGAGGTCGAACGGCGGGATCCGCAGCGCGACGCCGGCTGCAGCGCACCGCTCCTCGGCGACGGCGCGGAGCCGGGCGTTCGCGACGACCCCGCCGCCGAGCAGCAGCCGGTCGACGCCGGTGTCCCGGCACGCGGCGAGCGCCTTCGTGAGGAGGACGTCCACGACGGCCTCGCGGAACGACGCCGCGACGTCCGCGACCGGCACCTCGCGGCCCTCGTCGCGGCACTTCTCGACCCAGCGCGCGACGGCCGTCTTGAGTCCCGAGAAGGAGAAGTCGTACCGGTGCGCCGCCATGTCCTTCGGCAGCGTGAGGCCGCGGGGGAAGCGGATCGCGGTCGGGTCGCCGTCGGCAGCCGCCCGGTCGATCTGCGGGCCGCCGGGGTAGGGCAGGCCGAGCAGCCGCGCGACCTTGTCGAACGCCTCGCCCGCGGCGTCGTCGATGGTCTCGCCGAGCAGTTCGACGTCGCCGACCAGGTCCCGCACGAGCAGCAGCGAGGTGTGCCCGCCGGAGACCAGCAGCGCCACGGTCGGCAGCTCGATCGCGGTGTCGTCCGCGCGCAGCACGTCCGCGCCGACGTGCCCGACGAGGTGGTTCACCCCGTACAGCGGCTTGCCGGTCGCGACCGCGAGCGCCTTGGCCGCGCCGACCCCGACCATGAGCGCACCGGCGAGCCCCGGTCCCGCGGTCACCGCGACCGCGTCGAGCTCGTCGAGCGTCACGCCCGCGCGCTCGAGGGCCTCGTGCAGGGTCGGGGTCATCGCCTCCAGGTGGGCCCGCGCCGCGACCTCGGGCACGACCCCGCCGTAGCGCGCGTGCTCCTCCATGCTCGACGCGATCACGTTGGCCAGCAGGGTGGTGCCGCGGACGATGCCGATCCCGGTCTCGTCACAGCTCGTCTCGATGCCGAGCACCAGGGGTTCAGTCGCGCTCACCGAGGGTCTCCTGTCCGATGGGTCCGGGGCCGGGCGGCGCGGGTGCGAGCGTCGCTCGCATCACCCACGCATCGACACCGTCCGGCTGGTAGTAGCGGGGGCGGACGGCGATCTGCTCGAAGCCGGCCGCGGTGTACATCGCCTGCGCGACGGGGTTGTCGGCACGCACCTCGAGGAACACCTCGTGCACCCCGCGCCGACGGGCCTCGTCGAGCAGTTCCGTGAAGAGCGCCCTCCCGATGCCCCGCCCCCGCTGCTCGGCAGCGACGGCGATGGTCTGCACGTCGGCGACGGGGTTGCCGGCGAGCGAGGACAGCCCGGCGTAGCCGACGACCGTCGGGGCGCCGTCCTCCGTGGTCTCGACCACGACGTAGTACCCGTGCGGCGACCACAACTCGCCCGCCATCTGCGACGCCGACCAGGCGTCCGTCGGGAACGAGGCGTGCTCGAGCCACATGATGTCGTCGAGGTCCTGCGGGACCGCCCGGCGCATCCGCAGTCCGTCCGCCGACGGTCCGGTCACCGGACGACCCGCTTCGGGGCTCCCGGCACCGTCACGTCGGGGTCGCGCAGGTACAGCGGGGTGTCGTCCGCGAAGGGCGCGCCGGAGGCGAGCCGGTCTGCGGCGATCGCCCCGAGCCTCCCGGCCGGCACCGTCGCGACCGTCACCCGGTCCCAGCCCACCGCGTCCGGACGGGAGGCACGGATCGCCTCGTCCAGGTCCGCCGGCCTGGCGAGTCCCGGACCCGCCACCCGCGTGCCGGTCCGGTCGTACGCGCTCCAGTAGACCTCGCGCCGACGCGCGTCCGTCAGGACGACGAACGGGCCGTCCTGGGCCTGGTCGGCCGCGATCGCGTCGTGGCTGACGAGGGGCAGGACGGGGACGCCGAGGGCGGCGGCGAAGGTCCGCGCGGCGGCGATGCCGACGCGCAGCCCGGTGAAGGGACCGGGGCCCGTGCCGGCGACGACGCCGGTGACGTCGGCACCGGTGATCCCGGCCTCGGCGAGGACCTCGGCGAGGAACGGCCCGACGACCTCGGCGTGACGGCGGGAGTCGTCGGTGCTGCGCTCGGCGACGGTCCGGCCGGTCGTCGGGTCGACGACCGCGACGGAGGTACCGGCGGACGTGTCGATGGCGAGGAGCACCCGTCCATCGTAGGTGGGACCGCGCCGCCAGGTTTGTGAGCAAGCGTTTGCAGAATCACCGTCGGTCGAGTAGGAATACTCTCCGGTGATGTTCTGCCGGACACATGCAGAGCACACGCGACACGAACAGGAAGGACGCCCGATGCCCTGGACCCCTCGTACCGCCGTGCACCGCGACCCCGACCAGTGGCGCCGTCGCGGGCTGACCCCGCCCGCCGAACTCGAGGCGCTCGTGCACGCCCGGGTGGGGTGGCTCCCCGTCGCCGAGCCGAGCTACGCCGACTTCTTCATCGACCCGACCGCTCGCCTTCCCGGCGAGTGACCACCGCGGGAACCCGTCAGAGTGCGGTGTCGGCCCACCGCGCGCCGGTCGCGGTGACGACGACCCGTCGGGGTTCGTCCGGCACGTCGTCCGGGTCGAGGTCGTCCGTCGACGCGTCCGCCCCGGTCGCGCGGACGATCTCCACGTCGAGCACGGCGTCGGAGATGCCGTCGACGAACCCGCGGCCCCACTCGACGACCACGATCGCGGCGTCCCAGTCGAGGTCGAGGTCGTCGAGCTCGACCGGGTCGCTCAGGCGGTAGGCGTCGACGTGCACCAGGTCCGGCCCCGCCGAGGTGGGGTGGGTCCGGGCGAGCACGAAGGTCGGGCTGGAGACCTGTCCGCGTGCGCCGAGGGCCGCGCCGAGGCCGCGGGTCAGCGTCGTCTTGCCGGCACCGAGCGGCCCGGTGAGGACGACGAGGTCCCCCGCACGCAGGACCGCGGCGAGCCGGGCGCCGAGCGCGCCCATCTCGTCGGTCGTCGACACCGTGGTGTCGAGCAGCACGCGGGGGGCGTCCGTCACGGCTGCTCCCGCAGGTAGTCGCCGACGCGCCCGCCGACCTCGTGTCCGACGACCTCGCGCGGGACGCGCGCGCCGATGCGGCACGTCACCTCCTCGCCGATCGTGCCGAGCGCCGCGCCCCACTCGAGGACGGTCATCTCGCCGTGCTCCCCCGTGCCGAAGAGCACGACGGGGTCACCGACCCGGACCTCGTCGTCGCCGACGTCGACCAGGAACTGGTCCATGGCGACCCGACCGGCGACCGGGTACCGCTTGCCGGCGATCGTGACCTCGATCCGCCCCTGCGCCAGGCGCGGGACACCGTCCGCGTAGCCGACCGGCACGAGGGCGAGCGTCGTCTCCGCGCTGGTGCGGTACGTGTAGTCGTACGAGACGCCGGTGTCGACGGGCACGCGCTTCGTCTTCGCGACCGAGGCCGTCAGCGTCATCACCGGCTCGAGCCCGAGGTCCGCGGCGGAGACACCGTCGGCACCGGGGATGCCGAACAGGTTGGCGCCCATCCGGACCATGTCCTTCCGGAACTCCTTGCGCTCGAGCCCGGCGAGCGACGCCGCGACGTGCTCCATCGGCAGGTCGAGTCCGAGGTCCTCCGCCGCCTCGACGGCGCGGTCGAACACCGCCACGGCGGCGCTGTCGTCGTCGTCGGAGGACTCGGCGAGGTGCGTGTACGCGGCGACGACCTCGATCCGACCGGCACGCTGCGCCTGCACGGCCAGGGACACCAGGTCGGGCCAGACGTCGGCCGTCGCGCCGTCGCGGTGCAGACCGGAGTCGACGCCGAGGTGCACGCGGGCGGGACGCTGGTCGACGGCGTCGACGACCCGCTGCAGCTCGGTGACGTTCGAGACGCCGAGGTCGATCGCCGAGTCGATCGCGTCCCGGAAGTCGAGCCCGGGGTCGTGCTGCCAGGTGAAGAGGTGGACGTCCTCGCCGATGCCGATCGACCGCAGTCGCAGCGCCGCGGGCACCGTCAGCACCCCGATCCACCGGACCCCGGCGTCGACGGCGGCGAGGGCGATCGGCTCGAGGCCGTGCCCGTAGGCGTCGGCCTTCATGATCGCCATGACCTCGACCGGTGCCATCCACCCGCGGACCAGGTCGAGGTTCGACCGGTACGCGTCGAGGTCGATCCGGGCCCGGCGCAGCGGCGCGTTCACGTCGTCCTCCGTTCCACGCTGCGGCCGACCCTCGCGACCACCTCGTAGTTGATCGTGCCGATCGCGGCCGCCCACTCCTCGACGGCCGGGTCGCCGTCGGCGGGGTCGCCCCAGAGCACGGCCTCGTCGCCGACCCGGACGTCCGCGTCACCGATGTCGATGTGCATGGCGTTCATCGCGACGCGTCCGACGACGGGGAAGCGACGGTCGCCGATGCGGACGGACACCCGGTTGCCGAGGTCACGGTCGAAGCCGTCGGCGTAGCCGAGCCCGATCACCGCCAGGCGCGTGTCCGTCTCCGCCCGCCAGGTGTAGCCGTAGCTCACGCCCTCGCCCGCGGCGACCGGGACGGTCCGGAGCACGGCGGCGGTCACGCGCATCGCCGGGCGCAGCCCGAGGTCGGCGGACGAGCGGTCGGCGAACGGGCTCAGGCCGTACAGCGCCAGCCCGACCCGGGCGGCGTCGTGCCGCGTCTCGGGCACCGCGATGCTCGCCGCGCTCGCGGCGAGGTGCACCACGTCCGGCACGATGCCGTTCGCCGCGAGCCCGTCGAGGGCCCGCTGCAGCGCGGCGTCCTGGTCGAGGTCGTCCGCACGCGAGGCGTTCGACAGGTGCGACATGAGCCCCTCGACGCGCGTGCGCCCACCGGACCGGGCGATGCGTCCGGCGGTCGCGAACAGCTCGGCCCACTCGGACTCCACGGCGCCGTTGCGGCTCAGGCCGGTGTCGACGCAGACGTGCACGGCCGGCACCTCGGAGTCGGCTGCCGCAGCCAGCTGGGACACGCTCGAGACCGCCGGGGTGACGTCGTACTGCGCGGCCCGGCGGAAGTCCTCGTCCGGGGCGTGCAGCCACGAGAGGATCCGCACGCCCTCGTCGATCCCGGCCCGGCGGAGCGCGATGCCCTCGTCGACGTCCGCGACCCCGAGCCACTCGGCGCCCGCGTCGACGAAGGCCCGTGCGGCGTGGAGCGCCCCGTGGCCGTACGCGTTCGCCTTCACGACCGCGATCACCCCGGCGGGCGCGACGCGCTCGGACACGGTCACGTAGTTGGCGATCAACGCTTCGCGGTCGACCGTGATGCCGGTGAACGCGGTCATGCGCTCCCCCCTTCGATGACGACGAACGCCGTCGCGATGCCGCCGTCGTGCGACAGCGACAGGTGGACGT
Organism: Curtobacterium sp. ME26; assembly: GCF_903970945.1. Classification (NCBI taxonomy): domain Bacteria; kingdom Bacillati; phylum Actinomycetota; class Actinomycetes; order Micrococcales; family Microbacteriaceae; genus Curtobacterium; species Curtobacterium sp. ME26. Next base: position 86,848 of record NZ_CAJCKG010000002.1, on the reverse strand, counting down.
CGGTGACGCCGCGGTCCGCCGCCACCCGACGGGCCCCCTCGTGCAGGGTGAGCGACGGGTTCCGCTGGTCGTCGGCGACGACCTCGAGCTCCTGCCAGCTCAGTCCCGCGCTCGACCCGAAGGCCTTGATGAGCGCCTCCTTCGCCGCGAACCGCGCGGCGAGCGAGGACACCGGACGCGGTTCGCCGTCGCGCAGCAGCTCGGCGGGGGTGAACAGCCGGGTGCGCAGTGCCGGAGTGCGTTCGAGCACACCCCGGAACCGCTCCGTGTCGACGACGTCGACCCCGATGCCGATGATCACGTCCGACCTACTCGACGGTGACCGACTTCGCCAGGTTGCGCGGCTGGTCGACGTCGAGGCCCTTGGCGGCGGCGAGCTCCATGCCGAACATGTGCAGCGGCGCGACGGCGAGCAGCGGCTCGAACAGCGGCGTGGCGAGCGGGATGCGCAGGACCTCGTCGGCGAAGGGCAGCACGGCGGCGTCCCCTTCTTCGGCGATGGCGATCACCCGGGCACCGCGGGCGCGGATCTCCTGGATGTTCGAGACGACCTTCGGGTGCAGCGAGCGCGGGTCGCGCGGCGACGGCACGATGACGAAGACGATCTGCCCGGGCTCGATCAGGGCGATCGGACCGTGCTTGAGCTCACCGGCGGCGAAGCCCTCGGCGTGGATGTAGGCGAGCTCCTTGAGCTTGAGCGCACCCTCGAGCGCGATCGGGTAGCCCACGTGGCGACCGAGGAACAGCACGCTCCGGGTGTCCGCCATCCACTTCGCCAGCTCGGCGATGCCGGACGCGTCGTCGATGGTCTGCTGCAGCTTCGGCGCGAGTCCCTCGAGCTCGGCGACCTGCTCGGCGACCTGCTCGGCCGTCAGCGTCCCGCGCAGCGTGGCGAGGTGCAGCCCGAGCAGGTAGAGCGCCACGCCCTGGGCGATGAACGCCTTCGTGGACGCGACGGCGACCTCCGGCCCGGCGTGCGTGTAGATCACCGCGTCGGACTCGCGCGGGATCGTCGCGCCCTGCGTGTTGCAGATCGAGAGCACCTGCGCGCCCTGCTCGCGGGCGTACTTCACGGCCATGAGCGTGTCCATGGTCTCGCCCGACTGGCTGATCGAGACCACGAGGGTGCGCTCGTCGAGCACCGGGTCGCGGTAGCGGAACTCGTGCGCGAGCTCGACCTCGACCGGCACGCGGGCCCACTGCTCGATGGCGTACTTGCCGAGGGTCCCGGCGTAGGCCGCGGTGCCGCAGGCGATCACGATCACGCGGTCCACCTGCTGCAGGCGCTCGGCGATCGGGTCGAGGTCGGTCAGCGTGACGGCACCGTCGTGCACACGGCCGAGGATCGTCTTCGCGACGGCCTCGGGCTCCTCGCTGATCTCCTTCGCCATGAAGGAGCTCCAGCCGCCCTTGTCGGCGGCCGACGCGTCCCAGCTGACCTCGAACTCGTCCGGGGTCGCGGGGCTGCCGTCGAAGTGCACGACCTCGACCCCCTCGGGACGGATCGTGGCGATCTCGTCCTGCCCGATCGCGAGCGCGCGCTGCGTGTAGGCGACGAACGCGGCGACGTCCGAGCCCATGAAGTTCTCGCCGTCGCCGAGGCCGACCACGAGCGGGGAGTTCCGGCGGGCACCGACGACGACGCCCGGCTGGTCGGCGTGCACGACGAGGAGCGTGAAGGCGCCCTCGAGCCGCTGCACGGCCTGCTGCATGGCGGCCGTCAGGTCGCCGGTCTCGCGGAAGGACCGCGCGACGAGGTGCGCCGCGACCTCGGAGTCCGTCTCGCTGGCGAACGTCACGCCCTCGGCGAGGAGCTCCTCCTTCAGCGGGGCGAAGTTCTCGATGATGCCGTTGTGGATGAGGGCGAGCTTGCCGCCGTCCGCCAGGTGCGGGTGCGCGTTGCCGTCGGTCGGACCGCCGTGCGTCGCCCACCGGGTGTGCCCGATGCCCGTGGCACCGTCGGCGATCGGGTGCGCCTCGAGCTCGTCGACGAGGGCCTGGAGCTTGCCCGCCTTCTTCGCCGAGACCAGGTCGCCGGGTCGGTCGACGACGGCGATGCCGGCAGAGTCGTAACCGCGGTACTCGAGCCGACGGAGGCCCCCGAGGAGGACCTCCTGGCTGCTCCCGGTGCCGACGTAGCCCACGATTCCACACATGCGGACGATCCTACGGTCTGGCTGACCGCCGACCCTGCGAAGCCGCGGGTGGCGGGGATAACGTTCCGATCATGGGACGCTTCGACGACATCGCGATCACGACGCTGCACGGCGAGCAGACGACGTTCGGGCAGTACGCCGACAAGGCGGTGCTCGTCGTGAACGTCGCCTCGCGGTGCGGGCTCGCACCCCAGTACGAGCAGCTCGAGGCCCTGCAGAAGACCTACGCCGAGCGCGGCTTCACGGTCCTCGGCTTCCCGAGCAACCAGTTCCTGCAGGAGCTCGGTTCCTCCGAAGCGATCGACGAGTACTGCTCGACCACGTGGGGCGTGACGTTCCCGATGTCCGAGAAGGTCAAGGTGAACGGCAAGGGGGCCCACCCGCTCTACCAGGCCCTCAAGGAGACCCCCGACGCCTCCGGCAAGGCCGGCCGGGTGAGCTGGAACTTCGAGAAGTTCCTCGTCGCCCCCGACGGCTCCGTCACGCGCTTCCGTCCCACCACGAAGCCGGACGCCCCCGAGGTCGTCGCCGCCATCGAGGCGGCCCTGCCCGCCTGACCTCCGGTCCACGTGCCGGGTCGCGTCCTGCGGACACGCACCGTGCCCCGGACGGGAGGCGCGCACCACCGCAGCCCGTCCGCTCACCTGCTCCGCGCCTCCCGTCGGTACGCTCGTGCCCATGCCGATCACGGAGACCGCCGTCGCGCACCCGACCCCGTTCGTGGAGATCCCGCGCGACGAGTGGTCCCAGCTGGCGCCGAGGGAGCACCTGTCGCTCACGGAGACCGAGGTCGTGCAGCTGCGCGGCCTGGGCGACCGGCTCGACATGCAGGAGGTCCAGGAGGTCTACCTGCCCCTCTCGCGGCTGCTGACGCTGTACGCGGCGGGGGCGCGGGACCTGCACGCGGAGACGAGCCGCTTCCTCGGCGAGCGGGCCGGTCGGACACCGTTCGTCATCGGCGTCGCCGGATCGGTGGCCGTCGGCAAGTCGACCGTCGCCCGGCTGCTCCGCGAGCTGACGAAGCGCTGGCCCGACACCCCGCGCGTGGAGCTCGTCACGACCGACGGCTTCCTGTACCCGAACGCCGAGCTCGAGCGCCGCGGGATCATGGACCGCAAGGGCTTCCCGGAGTCGTACGACCGCCGGGCCCTGCTGCGGTTCGTCAGCCAGGTCAAGAGCGGCGCGACCGAGGTCCGTGCGCCGTTCTACTCGCACCTGGTCTACGACATCGTGCCCGACGCGGAGATCGTCGTGCGGCAGCCGGACGTCCTCATCGTCGAGGGGCTCAACGTGCTCGCGCCGCCGGTGCACGGGCGGCTCGCGCTCTCCGACCTCTTCGACTTCACCATCTACGTCGACGCGAAGACGAAGGACATCGAGTCCTGGTACGTCGACCGGTTCCTGGCCCTGCAGGAGGAGGCGTTCTCGAGCCCCGACTCGTTCTTCCACCGGTTCGCCTCGTTGTCGCGCGAGGACGCGGTGCGGACGGCGACCGAGGTGTGGCGGGCGATCAACGAGCCGAACCTGCTCGAGAACGTGCTGCCGACGCGCTCCCGGGCGACCCTCGTGCTCAAGAAGGGCGCGAACCACAAGGTGTCGTCGGTGCTGCTCCGCAAGATCTGACGCGGGGGCGTCGGCGCGACGCCGTGGTCCTCCGCGCAACCGAAAGCACCCCGCGCCACGCGATCACGTGGTTCGGGGTGCGTTCGGTTGTGCGGAAGCAGCCCGCGCCGCCAGCCGTCGATGCCGCGGCAGCGCGCCGGAGCGCGGCGCTCATGCCGCGATCGCCAGCCGGTCACGCACGACGTCCGCGAGCTCCTCGGCGACGCGCTCGGCGTCCTCCTGCGAGGCGGCTTCGACCATCACGCGGACGACCGGCTCGGTGCCGGACGGACGCAGCAGCACCCGCCCGGAGTCCCCGAGCGCCGCCGTGGCCGCGGCGACCGCGTCCTGCACGCCCTGGTCCTCGAGCCCGTGGCGGTCGACGCCCCGGACGTTCAGGAGCACCTGCGGGAAGACGGTCATGCACGACGCGAGCTCCTGCAGGCTCTTCCCGGTGCGCGCCATCTCGGCCACCAGGTGCAGCCCGGTCAGGACCCCGTCGCCGGTGGTCGCGTAGTCGTTGAAGATGATGTGGCCGGACTGCTCGCCGCCGAGCGAGAACCCGCCCTCGTTCATCTTCTCGAGCACGTAGCGGTCACCGACGCCGGTCTCGAGCACCGTGATGCCCGCGTCCGCCATGGCGCGCTTGAGGCCCAGGTTCGACATGACCGTCGCGACCAGCGTGTCGTCCTTCAGGTGGCCGCGCTCCTGCAGCGACAGCGCGAGGATCGCCATGATCTGGTCGCCGTCGACCGCGTTGCCCGCGGCGTCCACCGCGAGGCACCGGTCGGCGTCGCCGTCGTGCGCGATGCCCACGTCGGCGCCGTGCTCGAGCACCGCCCGGGCGAGGTTGTCGATGTGCGTCGACCCCACGCCGTCGTTGATGTTCATGCCGTCCGGCTCGGCGCCGATCAGGGTCACGCGGGCACCCGCGTTCACGAACACCTCGGGCGAGACGCCGGCGGCCGCACCGTTCGCGCAGTCGAGCACGACGTGGAGACCGTCGAGCCGGTGCGGCAGCGTGCCGAGCAGGTGCACGACGTAGCGGTCCTCGGCGTCGGCGAACCGGGTGATCCGGCCGACCTCGCCGCCCGTGGGGGTGGGCGCGGACTGGTCGTGCATGGCCGCCTCGATGCGGTCCTCGACCTCGTCGGGCAGCTTGCGGCCGCCCGTCGCGAAGAACTTGATGCCGTTGTCGGGCGCCGGGTTGTGCGACGCGGAGATCATGACGCCGAAGTCGGCGTCGATGTCCGCCACCAGGTACGCGGCGGCGGGCGTGGGGATGACCCCGGCGTCGAGCACGTCGACGCCGGCGGAGGCGAGCCCGGCCGCGACCGCGGCACCGAGGAACTCGCCGGAGACGCGCGGGTCGCGCGCCAGGACCGCACGGGGGCGCGGTCGACCGGACGCCCGGCGGGCGTCCGCATGGTGTCCGTGCGTGAGCACGGCCGCGCTGGCCTGGGCGAGACCCAGAGCCAGCGCGGCCGTCAGCTCGCCGTTGGCGAGTCCACGAACACCGTCGGTACCGAACAGACGCGGCATTGCGATCGGGTTCGTCGCGCGACTAGCGCTTCGAGAACTGCGACGCCTTGCGGGCCTTCTTGAGACCGGCCTTCTTGCGCTCGATGACGCGGGCGTCACGGGTGAGGAAGCCGGCCTTCTTGAGGGTGGCGCGGTTGTTCTCGCGGTCGATCTCGTTCAGCGCACGCGCGATCGCGAGGCGGAGCGCACCGGCCTGACCCGAGGGGCCACCACCGGTGATGCGGGCGACGACGTCGTAGGCGCCGAGGAGCTCGAGCACCTTGAACGGGTCGTTGATGAGCTGCTGGTGCAGCTTGTTCGGGAAGTAGTCCTCGAGCGTGCGGCCGTTCACCGTGAAGGAGCCGCCACCGGGGACGAGGCGGACACGCGCGATGGCCTCCTTGCGGCGCCCGACGGCACCGCCCGAGACGTTGAGGATCTGGCGGGGAGCGGCCTCGGACGCGACGGGCGCGCTCTCGGTGGTGAAGCTCTCCGGGGTCTGGTCGAGGGAGTCAGCGATCTGAGCCATGAGTTTTATCAGTCCTTGAAGTCGTCGTGGCCGGAACTACTGTGCGACCTGGTCGAAGGTGTACGCCTTGGGCTGCTGCGCGGCGTGCGGGTGCTCCGGGCCGGCGTAGACCTTGAGCTTGCCGAGCTGCTCACGGCCGAGCGTGTTCTTCGGCAGCATGCCGCGGATCGCCTTCTCGACGGCGCGGGTCGGGTGCTTCTCGAGCATCTCCGGGTAGGAGGTCGCCGTGAGGCCGCCCGGGTAGCCCGAGTGACGGTAGTAGACCTTCTTCGCGAGCTTGGAGCCGGTGAGGGCGACCTTGTCCGCGTTGATGATGATGACGTAGTCACCCATGTCCATGTGCTGGGCGAAGGTGGCCTTGTGCTTGCCGCGCAGGAGCGCCGCGGCGTGGGTGGCGAGACGGCCGAGGACGACGTCGGTCGCGTCGATGACGATCCAGTCGTGCTGGACGTCTGCCGGCTTCGGGGAGAACGTACGAGTCACAGGAGTGCTGCTTTCGTGTCGAGGTGAGGAGTCCGTGAATCCCGCTCCGGTGGGTGTTCCGCGGGCGATGCTCGTGGAACTGCCCGGTGGAGGGCTCATCTGACTGTCCGGCGCACGGGGCGCACAGACCAAGGTGAGAGCCTACCCGACGCGGCTCGCCTTGTCGAACGCCCGCTGCTGTCGGACGGGAGGCACGGTGCGGGGCCGCCATGCGCCTCCCGTCCGTCCGGTGGTCACCACCACCGCGGGGAACGCGACACCGCACCCGTCGATAGACGGGTGCGGTGTCGCGTTCGACGTGCGTTCAGCGCGTCAGGCGGCGCGGGCCGCCCGACGACGACGGGTCACGATCAGCCCGGTGCCGGCAGCGAGCAGGAGCAGCGCGGCGGCGAGGCCACCGGTGAGCTCCGCGCCGGTGAACGCCAGCTCGCCCGTCGCCGGGTCGATCCGGATGTCGGTCCAGCCGACGAGCGACCCGTCGGCGGCGGTGACGGCGAGGCGGTGCGACCCGGTCGTCGTGCCGACCGGGATCGTCACGCGGACGGTGCCGTCGGCGGCGACCACCTCGGTGCCGAGGAGCACCGCGTCGGAGTACAGCCACACCGAGATCCGCTGCCCGGCGAGCGCCGAGCCGACACCGACCGTGATGGTCTCGCCGGCACGGGCCGAGGCCGGCGCGGTGATGCTGCCACGGTTCGCCTCGGTCAGCGACGACCCGGCGGGAGCGACGGGCGTCTGGCCGGCGCCGGGGGTGGTGCCGGTGCCGCTGCCGTTGCCCGGAGCGGGCGTCTCGCCGTCACCCGGAGCGGGCGTCTCGCCGTCACCCGGGGTCGGGGTCTCGCCGTCACCCGGGGTCGGGGTCTCGTCCGCTGCCAGGTCGAAGCCGACCAGGATCGGGTCGTGGTCGCTCGCGCGGTACACGTCGTCGCGGTACAGGTCCGTGACGTTGTAGTCGTAGCGGCTGTACTCGAGGCCCACCGACTCGGTCGAGTTGATGTTCCAGATGTCCACGCCCGTGACGGCTGCGAGTGCGGCCGGGGAGGCGAGCACGTGGTCGAGCGAACCGCTCAGGCCGCTGAAGACGTACGAGTACTCCGTCGAGTCCTTCGCCGGACCGAGGTCCGTGTAGCCGGCGTCACGCAGGACGACCATCGGGTCCTCCTCGCTGTAGGCGTTGAAGTCGCCGAGCATGAACACGCGGTCCGTGCCGTACTTCTCCTGCTCGGTGGTCGAGAAGGCGGCGAGCGCCTGGGCCTGCCGGACGCGGTCGGCGTTCGAGGCGCCCTGGCCGTCGCCCTGGTCGGCGTTCTCGCCCGTGCCCGACCCCTTCGACTTGAAGTGGTTCGCGATCACGAGGAAGTCGTCCGCGGCCGTCCCGCCGAGCGGGCGGAAGGCGTCGGCGACGGGCTGCCGGGCGTTCACGAACGCCGGGTCGTCGAGGATGGTCGACTCGCCGACCGGTGCGACCCGGTCCTTCTTGTAGATGAGCGCGAGACGGATGACGTCCTCGCTCGCCGGGACCTTGGCCCGGGAGGGGACGTACGCCCAGGTGTCCTGGCCGGTCGCGGCGTTCAGCGCGGCCACCAGGGTCGCCACAGCGGCGTCGCGGTCCTGACCGAAGCGCTTCGAGTTCTCGATCTCCTCGAGCGAGACGACGTCGGCGCCCAGGGCGTTGATCGCCTTCACGATCTTCACCTGCTGGCGCGCGAGGTCGTCGGCGTTCGCCGCACCGCGGGCGTCGCAGCCGCCGCGGACGGTCACGGGGTCGCCGTCACGGTCGGTGTAGTACGTGCAGCCGGTGAGCTGGTCGCCCGTCGTCGGGAAGTAGTTCAGCACGTTGAACCCGGCGAGCTTGAGGTCCCCGCCGACGTTCTCCGGCGCCGCGGTGCGGACGTTCGAGAACGACGCGGGCAGGTCCGCCGCCGGGGTCGCGCCGGTGATCGGCGTCGTCGGCTGGAACTTCCACGCGTCGTTGCGGTAGTCGAGGACGACCGGCTCCGAGAACGTGGCGGCGGCACCGACGGTGACCGGGCCCTGGGTGAGCCAGGACACCGGCACCGACTGGTTCGCGGCGCTGAGGAAGTTCGTGCTCGCGCCGTCGTCGAGGACGACCTTGCGCGCGGCGTTGTCGGCGACGACCGCGGCGTACTCGGCGCTGCCCGGGCGGGCGACCTCGGTCGGCTGGATCAGGCGCTTCGTCCCCGCGGCGAGCGCGATCTCGCCGTACTGGTTCGTCGTGTAGTTGTCGGCGACCGTGTAGTCGCCCTGCGGTGCGACGAGCATGCTCTCGAGCGACTCGCGCTGGGCGTCCGTGCGCGGCAGGGTCAGCGTCGCCGGGACCGGCTGCACGACGCCTGCGGCGGGGAGCTCCTCGACGTCGGCGGTCGAGGCGACCTCGAGCTCGGTGAGGCCGTTGTACTCGGCGACCGTGCCCGTGAGGCGCACGGCGTCACCGATGGCCACGCTGCCCGCGGTCGCGGCGGAGAACACGAACACGGCGTCCGACGCGGTGTGCGTGGCGAGGTCGACCGCACCGCCGGTGCCGGCGGTCTGGACCGTGTAGCCGTTCAGGCCGCCCGTGGCGTAGACCGCGGTCACGACACCGTCGGTGACGACCCGCTTGCCGACGTACGGCGAGGCGGTGCCGGTGCCCTGCAGCTGCGCGATGGTGACGGCCTCGGCGGGGCCGGCCGGCGTGCCGGGGTCGGTCGGCTCGGGGTCGGTCGGCGTGGTGCTGCCCGTCTCGCCCGCGGCGTTCGTCGGGGTCAACGACTCGGTGACCGTGAAGTCGGTGCCGTTGACGTCGGTGTCCGTCGCCCCGGCCCGGGTCAGGCCGTTCGGCACGTTGTTGGCACCGGTCACGGACCGGACTGCACCCTCGTACGTGTTCGACGCACCGTAGCCGAGCAGGTCCACGACACCGGGCGTACCCGTCGCGACGGGGCCGGCGGGGAGCGCGAGCGCAGCCGTGGTGTTCGACAGCGCGAGGGTCCCGGTGGTGCCCGAGGGGTTGATCGAGGCGGTGTCGTCCGCGGTCGGCAGGTCGGCGCCCACCGCGGTCGCGCCACCGTTGCCGGTCATCGACACCAGGAACGTGCCGTTCGCGGGCACGGTGCCCTCGAGCGCGCTCGTCGAGAAGTTCCCGGTGCTGGTCGCCGCGCGGTACTGGAGCGACCAGCCGGCGAGCGACACCGGCGACGCGGTGGGGTTCGTGATCTCGACGAACTTCTCCTTGTAGAAGGCGTTCGCGCTGCCGCCCTTGAGGTACGCCTCGCTGATGACGAGGCCGGTACCGGCGGGGTCCGCGAGGGCGGTGGAGACGGAGACGAGTGGGGCGGCGACGAGCGTCGCAGCGACCGTGGCGCACAGCACGGTGCGCCGCAGGAGGTTGGGCATGCTGACCTTCGGCAGGAGGAGGGGGACTGCACCACGCTAGACACCTGATCGGTCGCTCAGGTTTCCGGCAGGTGAACGATCCGGTCCACCCCCGTCGTGGGCACGGTCAGCCGGCGACCGGCACCCACTCGCGCCCGACCCGGTGCACCGCGGGACCGTGCCCCGGCAGCACGACCTCCGGGTACGGCAACGCCCGCGCCGACGCGAGTGCCGCGTCCTGGTCCGCCGTGAAGAACGGCGTGATCATCCGCGGCCGGGGCTGCCAGGACCGCGGCAGCGTGTCGTGGTGCGTGACGACCGCGTCGCCCGTCACGATCGCCCCCGCGGCGGGGAGCAGGTACGCCGTGGAGCCGGCGGTGTGCCCGACGGCGGGGAACGGGGTCACGGCACGCTCGGCGAAGTCGGCCCCCGTGAACGCCCGCGCGGTCGGCACGGTGACCGGTCGCAGCGCGTCCGAGCCGATCGCCCGCGCGAGCCACCGGAGCGTCCGGGGTGCCGCCAGCCGCCCGCCGATCTCCGCGGGCGTGACCTGCTGCCGCCCGGGCCCGCGGACGTTGTCGAGCTCGTCCGCGTGGGCGAGGACCTCGACGTGCGGGAACCGCTCGAGGATCCCGGGGAGGCCGCCGACGTGGTCGACGTGCCCGTGCGTGACGTAGACGCGTCGCAGGTCCCCGAGGTCGTGCCCGGCCCACCGCACGGTGTCGAGCACGAGGTCGGTGTCGGCCGGGTAGCCGGCGTCGATCAGCGCGACGCCGTCCTCCTCGGCGAGGACGACCCAGTTCGACACCGGTCCCTCGACGAAGACGACCCCGGGGCCGACGGAGACGACGGAACGCGGCCTGCGGGAACTCATCCCCCGACGGTACCGGCGCCCGGCTCGTCGTCCGACCGGCGCGCACGGGTCTGCGTCGCACGTGCCGCGAGCTCGTCGTCCGCCGGGTAGCCGACCTCGGTGAGCGTGAGCCCGAGGGCCGGCGCGACCGCGAACGCGCTGGTGCGCTGTTCGGCGACCCGGAGTTCCTCGAGCCGGTCCGGGCCGAAGCGGCCCTCCCCCACGGCGATGGTCGCGCCGACCATCGCACGCACCATGGAGTGGCAGAAGGCGTCGGCCTGGAGGCGCGCCACCAGTACGCCGTCCGGCTCGCGGTCCCAGCGGAACTCCTGCAGCGTCCGGATGGTCGTGGCACCCTCGCGCGGCTTGCAGAAGGTCGCGAAGTCGTGCAGCCCGAGCAGCCGGAGCGCACCGCGCTCCATCGCCGCCGGGTCCAGACGCGTCGGGTGCCAGAGCGTGTGCCCACGACGACGGGGATCGCGCGGGGCGTCGGCGTCCGCGACCCGGTACTCGTAGCGCCGCCAGAGCGGGGAGAACCGCGCGTCGAACCCGTCCGGCGCGACCGAGGCCCGCCGTACGACGACGTCGCCCGTCGGCGCCGCGATGCCGTTGATCCTCCGGACCAGACCGTCGAGCGACGTGCGCGGCGGCCCGTCGGGCGAGGACCGCCGCGGGCGGGTCAGGGCGCCCCACTGCTCGGCGGTCAGGTCGAGGTGGGCGACCTGCCCGGTGGCGTGCACGCCCGCGTCCGTGCGTCCCGCGACCGTGAGCAGCGGCGGCGCACCCCAGCGGGTGAACACGGTCGCGAGGGCCGACTCCAGCGCACCCTGCACGGTCCGCAGCCCGGGCTGCCGGGCCCAGCCCGAGAACGCCGCACCGTCGTACGCGACGTCGAGGCGCAGCCGCACCCCGTTCGTGCCCGTGCCCGTGCCCGCAGCACCCGATCCGTCCGTCGCGTCCGTCCCGTCCACGGGAGCGAGCGTACCGGGGGCGACCAGGGCCTCCCGGCCGACCCCGCGCCCCGACCGGGGCCGACCGCCGGTGTCAGCGCGTGTCAGTGCCGCGTCAGTGGCGCGTGAGCGCCCGGCGGCACCATCGACACCGACATCGACGAAAGGACCTCCCGATGACCACCACACCCCTCGCGGTCGAGGCCACCGGCCTCGTGAAGACCTTCGGGTCGAACCGTGCCGTGGACGGCGTCGACCTCCGGGTCGAGGCCGGGACCGTCTACGGCGTGCTCGGCCCGAACGGCGCCGGCAAGACCACCACCATCTCGATGCTCGCCACGCTGCTCGTGCCGGACGGCGGCGAGGCCCGCGTCTTCGGCCACGACGTCCGGCGCGACCCGCAGACCGTCCGCTCCCTGATCGGCGTGACCGGCCAGTACGCCAGCGTCGACGAGACGCTGAGCGCCACCGAGAACCTCGTCATCTTCGCGCGACTGCTCGGGCTCTCCCGCACCGACGCGAAGCGCAAGGCGGTCGAGCTGCTCGAGCGCTTCGGGCTGTCCGAGGCGGCGTCGCGTCCGCTCAAGAAGTTCTCCGGGGGCATGCGCCGCCGGCTCGACCTGGCCGCGAGCCTCATCGCGCAGCCGCCGCTCATCTTCCTCGACGAGCCGACGACCGGCCTCGACCCGCGGACCCGCGCGCAGATGTGGGACACGATCCGCGAGCTCGTCGCAACCGGGTCCACCGTCGTGCTCACCACGCAGTACCTGGACGAGGCCGACCAGCTCGCCGACCGCATCGCGGTGATCGACCACGGCCGCGTGGTCGCCGAGGGCACCGCCGACGAACTGAAGTCGTCGGTCGGCACCGCCTCGTTGCAGCTGCGGCTCGCGGACGCCGACCCGATCGCGATGACGACCGCCGCCGCGCTCGTCGAACGGGTGCTCGGTACGCCCGCGGTCGTCAGCCCCGAGGGCGCGCGACTCACCGCCCCGATGACCGCACCCGACCGCGTCACCGACCTGCTCGTGTCGTTCCGCGACGCGGGCGTCTCCCTCGCCGAGATCAGCGTCCAGAAGCCGACGCTCGACGAGGTCTTCCTCACCATCACCGGCTCGCCGGCGTCCGCGGACGCCGAGACCGAGTCCGAGCGCGCGCTCGAAGGGAGCCTCGCATGACCACCCTCGCCCCGACACCCACCACCACGTCGTCGCCCCGCGTGACCCCCCGTCCCGGGATCGGCGGCACCGGCCTCGCCGCGACCGTCCGGCAGTCGTTCACGATGGCCTACCGCGGGCTCGTGAAGATCCGGCGCACGCCCGAGCAGCTGTTCGACGTCACGCTCATGCCGATCGTCTTCACCGTGATGTTCACGTACATCTTCGGTGGCGCGATCTCCGGTGACGTCGGCAGCTACCTGCCCGTCATCATCCCCGGAATCCTCGTCCAGACGGCGATCACGTCATCGATCGTCACGGGCGTCCAGCTCCGCGAGGACATGGACAAGGGCGTCTTCGACCGCTTCCGGTCCCTGCCCATCGCCCGCATCGCACCGCTCGCCGGCGCCCTGCTCGCCGACACCGTGCGCTACGCCATCGCGACGACGATCACGTTCGTGGTCGGGATCGTCATGGGGCTGCGTCCCGCCGGCGGCCTCGGTGCGGTCCTGCTCGCGGCAGTGCTCGTGATCGTGGTCGCCTGGGCGATCAGCTGGGTCTTCGCCTACTTCGGCGTCATCGCCCGCACCGCCTCGAGCGTCTCGGGCATCGCCAACCTCGTGCTCTTCCCGCTGACCTTCCTGTCGAACGCGTTCGTCCCGACGGACACGCTGCCGGCCTGGCTGCGCTGGTTCACCGAGGTCAACCCGGTCTCGCACCTCATCACCGCGGTGCGCGACCTCGTCAACCACGGCACGATCGGCGGGGACCTCTGGCTCAGCCTGCTGGGCGCCGCGGTGATCGTCGCGGTGTTCGCGCCGCTGACCGTCCGGGCCTACATGCGGAAGGCCTGACGGACCGCTCGGGTGGTCATGGGGCGCAGGCGGGCAACCGCGTGTCCTCGAGCAGCGTCCGTACCCGCGAGGCGGCCTCGGTCCGGTCCCAGCCGGCCGCGGCCGCCTCGGCGTCGGTCAGCGCGGCCTCACCGACGACCTCGACGAGCAGCCGCCGCAACCGGTCGTGGGCGAGGACCGCGAAGTCCTGCCGCGACCCGATCCTCCTGATCGCACCCCAGCACGCCGCCGCCGTCGCCGGGCGGCCCGTCCGCGCGGAGGCGACGGCCAGCCCGGCGAGCGCCGTCCCGATCACCGGCATGTCCCGGCGGGCGTCCCGCAGGCGCAGCTGGACGAGGGCCCCGATCCGGATGCGCCGGGCGACCGCCGCCTCGGCAGCCGGGAGGCCCGTGGCGGCACCGCCGGACCGGGCTGCCGCCGCCTCGTCCACCGCCGCGATCCGCGCGGCCCCCGCCATGAGCGCCCAGTGCGCGGCGCTCCCCCGGCCGGGCTGCACGACGTCCCACGCCTCGGTGTACCCGGCCGCGGACGCCGCGAGGTCGCCCTCGTACCGAGCGCACTCCGCCGTGATCGCCACCGCGAGGACGGCGATCAGCCCCCGGTCGTCGAAGCCACCCCGGCCGCCGGTCGGTCGGTGCCGCAGGTCCGCGGCGATCGAACGGGCGCGCTCGACGTCGCCGATCGCCGCCGACGCGAGTCCGACCGTCCACCCGATCTCGTACAGGTCGTCCTCAGCGCCGAACAGCTCGAGGTGCTCGCGGGCGGTGACGGCCGCGGCGAGCGACTCACGGTAGCGGCCGGACTGTGCGAGCAGCTGCGTCAGGGTGGTCGAACCGGTCCCGGTGGTCCAGACGTCGCCGGTGCCCAGCGACAGCTCCTGGGCCCGGCGGGCGAAGCGGAGCGCCTCGGCGGGCTCGCCGGCGTTCTCGGCGAGTGGCGCGCTGAGCAGGTTCCCGAGGCAGGCGAGCGCCGGGTCCGGGTCGTCTCGGAGCCGGGCGAGCAACGCGGTGGCCGGCCCGGGGCGTCCGACGGTGAGCAGGAGCTCGGCGAGCGCGTCGACCACGGGGTGGTCGGCACGGCCGACCCGGTGCAGGCGCCGGAGCCCGGAGACGGCCCGTGCGGTCGTCCGCAGGTCGGAGAACGCCGAGGTGGCGCCGCACAGCACGAGTCCGGTGACCGCGGCCGTGCGGTCCGCCGGGTCCGGCTCGCGGGACCGCAGCGCCGCGACGACGTCGGGTGCGACGGCGACGACCTCGCGGTGCAGCCCGCGCAGCGTCCAGTAGCCGCCGAGGGCGGCGAACACCTGCGTGACCGTCGGGACGTCGTCCGCCCGGAGGGCCCAGCGCAGCAGCGTCACGAGGTTGTCGGCCTCGCGCCGGACCTCGGTGAAGGCGACGAACTGCTGCGGGCCACCCAGGGCGAAGACGTTCCGCGTCGACGACAGCGCACGGCCCCAGGCGGTCATCGCCGCCCGGACCGTCCCGGTCGCGCCGCGCTCGGCCAGGCGCGCGGCCCCGAACTCGCGGACGGTCTCGAGCAGCCGGTAGCGCACCGGCTCCCCCTCGATCTCGACGAGCTGCACGAGCGACTGCTCCACGAGCTCGGCGAGGTCGTCGAGCGCGTCCGGACGCCGGTCGGGTGCCGCCACGGCCTCGACCGCGTCGACCGCCACGCCGTCGGGGAAGAGCGCGAGCCGGGTGAGCAGGTCCTGCGCCCCCGGGTCGAGGAGCCGCCAGCTCCACTCGATCACCGCGAGCAGGGTGCGGTGCCGCTCCGGCGCGCTGCGGTCGCCACCGCGGAGCAGCGCGAAGCGGTCGTCGAGCCGGCGTTCGACCTCGTCCACGGACATGCCGCGGATCCGGGCCGCGGCGAGCTCGATCGCGAGCGGGCTGCCGTCGAGCCGGGTGCAGATCCGGCGCACCGCGTCGACGGGCAGCACGGCACCGGGGCGGGCGGCACGGGCGCGCTCGGTGAAGAGCCGGACGGCCGCACCGTCGGCCTCGACCGGCAGCGGTCCGAGCGGTGCGACGACCTCGCCCGCGATCGCGAGCGGTGCACGCGAGGTCGTCAGGACCCGGAGGCCCGGCACGGCGGCGAGCAGGTCGGCGGTGCACCGGGCCACGTCGTGCAGCAGGTGCTCGCAGTTGTCGAGGACGAGCACGGTCGGCCCGTCGTCGAGGGCCCGGACCACGCGGCCCCACAGGTCGGTGACGACGGCGTCCTGGAGCATCCGCGCCGACCGGACCTCCGCGATCCCGAGCAGCGCACCGAGCGCGGGCAGCAGGTCCTGCCCGTCGCCGATCGGCGCGAGCTCGCACACGACCACACCCGTGGTGGCCGGCAGCGCCCCGGCGACGGCCTGCGCCAGCCGGGTCTTCCCGAGTCCGCCCGGGCCGAGCACGGTGACCAGGCGGTGCTCGTCGAGGAGCCCCGAGACCGCGGCGAGGTCGTCCTGCCGGCCGACCAGCTCGTTCGGCGCGACGCGGAGGCCGACCCGTCGGACCGGGTCGTCGGCGGCCACGGACCGCCGGAGCAGTTCGGCGTTGAGCCGCACGAGTTCGCCGGAGGGGTCCGCGCCGAGGCCGTCCGCCAATCGTTCCCGGTGCGCCGCGAACACCGCGAGCGCCTCGGCCGTGCGGCCGTCCGCGTCGAGCGCCCGCATCGCCCCCGCCGCCGCGGTGTCGTCGTAGGGCGACGCCTCGGCCTCGGCGACCCAGATCGTGGCCGCCGCACCGGTGTCCCCGTCCGCGAGCAGCAGCGCGCCGAGCCGCCGACGCAGGGCGTGCTCGGTCGTTGCCGCCCGCTCGGTCAGCGCGGTGCCGAGGTCGCCGTCGACGTCGGCGCCCGGGCTGCCGCGCCAGCGGTCCAGGGCGTCGCGCACGGTCGTCGGGTCGGCGTCGTGCACGGCCTGTTCCGCGGCCACGAGGTCGATGCCGTCCGGGTCGCCGCCGAGTGCGTACCCCGTGCTCGTCGAGACGACCAGGCCGTCCGCGGTCGTGCGGCGCAGGCGCGAGACGAGGGTCTGCAGCGCGGCCCGGGCGCCCTTCGGCCGGTCCTCGCCCCAGAGCTCGTCGATGAGCGCATCGGTGCCGAGGGCGTGCCCGGGGGCGAGCACGAGCGCCGTCAGGAACGACCGGGCGAGCGCTCCCGGTACCGGGAGCGCGGTGCCGTCCGGACCCGCGACCGTGACCGGTCCGAGGACGGCGACACGGGAGGCGACGGGCACGGCCCGATCCTAGTGAGCGTGGCCGCCGGTCGAGCGGCCGAACGGCCCGGTCTTCGTGTCGACGTCCTCCGTCGCCCGCTTCTCCGACTCGAGGATCCCACGCAGCGCCACGATCGCACTCGCCGTCACGGTGACGTGCGACGGGTTCGAGCGGCTGGCGTCGAGCGCCTCCTCGAGCCGTGCGATCGCCTCGTCGCCCTCGTCCTCCGGGCAGTCCCCGCGTACCACGCAGGCGACCTGACGCAGCGCCCCGGCCATCGGCTCCGCGAACGTCGGGTCCGGCCGGCCGATGTTGTCGGCCACCGGACCGGACCGTGCCACGAGCTCGGTGAGGTCCGTCGTGTACCAGGCCGCCCGTTCGAGCGCGCGGAAGCGTGCCCCGTCCGTCGCCAGCCGGGCGCGGGAACCACGGAGGGCGCTGCGCGGGTTCATCCGACGACTCTCCTGCGCCACCGAGACCCGGTCCCGGACGTCGGCGATCGCCTTGTCGAGGCGCCCCTGCTGCCGGTCCCAGGCCGCGGTGTCCGGCTCCCCCTGGTCGAGCACGTCCGCGAGGTCGTCGAGGTGCTGCGCGAGCACCGCGTTCACCTGGTCGATGCGACGTTCGGCGTCCCAGAAGTGCAGCGGCGGCACGATCGCGAAGTTCACCGCGAGGCCGATGGCGATCCCGATGGCCATCTGCACGACGTACGCGAACGAGTAGCCCTCGGCGTTGCCGCCTCCGATGAGGAGCACGAACAGCGCCGCCATCGGCACCCAGGAGTACCCCTCGCCGAGGATCCGGAAGCCGCTGACGAGGACACCGAGGCCCACGACCAGCGCCACGGCGACGACCCCGGGGGCGTCCACGAGCATCGTGAAGCCGGCGATCAGGATGCCGAGCGTGATGCCGACCAGCGTCTGCACGCCCGCGCGGATGCCGGCGAACACCGTCGTCCGCATGGCGACGATGGCCCCGAGCGGTGCGTAGTACGGGTACTCGGCGGCGACGCCGGGCGCGTACTTCGCGAGGGTCCACGCGATCACGGCGGCGACCGCGGCCTTGGCCGCGAGGAGCAGGCGCGGTTGCGTCCCCGAGTCGCGGCTCCACTGCCACAGTCGGCGCCCCGCGCCGGTGATCCGTTCTGCTCGTGCCATGACGGGATCACCGTAGGCGCGGTCGGCTGTGAGGGCGGACGGGAGGCGCTGCGCACGACCGGCGCGCGCCTCCCGTCCGCCCGTGGTCACCTCTGGACGCGACGGAACCCCCGCGACGTGCGTCGCGGGGGTTCCGTCGTGTGGTGGTGCTGGACCTACTTGGCTGCGTCGTCCGACTTGGCAGCGGCGTCGGCCTCGACCTCGGCGGCAGCCGGGGTCTCGGTCTCGGCCTCGACGGGAGCGGACTCCTCGGTCGTCTCGGTCTCGTCGACCGGGGCCTCCTCGGCGGGCGTCTCGTCCGCGACCGGCGCAGCGGCAGCGGCCGGGGCGGCGTCGCGCTTGACCGGGGCGGGCCCGCCCGAGACCGGCTCGAGCACGAGCTCGATCGAGGCGAGCGGCGCGTTGTCACCCTTGCGGAAGCCGAGCTTCGTGATGCGGGTGTAACCGCCCTGGCGGTCCTCGACCTGCGGCGCGATCTCCGTGAACAGCGTGTGCACGACGGACTTGTCACGCAGCTGTGCGATGACGCGACGGCGCGCGTGCAGGTCGCCACGCTTCGCGAACGTGATGAGACGCTCGGCGACGGGACGGAGGCGCTTGGCCTTCGTCTCGGTGGTGGTGATGCGGCCGTGCGTGAACAGGGCGTTGGCGAGGTTGCTCAGGAGCAGGCGCTCGTGGGCGGGGCCGCCACCGAGGCGGGGGCCCTTGGTGGGCTTCGGCATGTCAGTTCTCCAGTGGTGATGGTGGTGCGCACCGACTCATCGGCGCGCGTGCGCGTGAGCGCGAGGTCAGTTGTTGGACTCGTCCTCGTCGTACCCGCTGTAGAAGTGGGCGCCGTCGAATCCGGGGACGGTGTCCTTGAGGGACAGGCCGAGCTCGGTGAGCTTGTCCTTGACCTCGTCCACCGACTTCTGACCGAAGTTGCGGATGTTCATGAGCTGCGTCTCCGACAGGGCGACGAGCTCGGACACCGTGTTGATGCCCTCCCGCTTGAGGCAGTTGTAGCTGCGGACCGACAGGTCGAGGTCCTCGATCGGGGTCTGCAGCTCGTTCGAGAGCACCGCGTCGACCGGCGCGGGGCCGATCTCGATGCCCTCGGCCGCCGTGTTCAGCTCGCGGGCGAGACCGAACAGCTCGACCAGCGTGCGACCGGCCGACGCGATGGCGTCGCGCGGCGTGATCGCCGGCTTCGACTCGACGTCGACGACCAGGCGGTCGAAGTCCGTGCGCTCACCGGCACGCGTCGCCTCGACGCGGTAGGTGACCTTGAGGACCGGCGAGTAGATCGAGTCGATCGGGATCTGACCGGCCTCGCTGAACTCGGAACGGTTCTGCGTCGCCGACACGTAGCCGCGGCCACGCTCGATCGTCAGCTCGAGCTCGAACCGCGCGGTGTCGTTCAGGGTCGCGATGACGAGGTCCGGGTTGTGGATCTCGACGCCGGCCGGGGCGGAGATGTCCGCCGCGGTGACCTGACCGGCACCCTGCTTGCGCAGGTACGCGGTGATCGGCTCGTCGTGCTCGCTGGAGACGACGAGGCTCTTGATGTTGAGGATGATCTCGGTGACGTCTTCCTTGACACCGGGGACGGTGCTGAACTCGTGGAGGACGCCGTCGATGCGGATGCTGGTGACAGCCGCGCCGGGGATCGAGGAGAGGAGCGTGCGGCGCAGCGAGTTGCCGAGGGTGTAACCGAAGCCCGGCTCGAGCGGCTCGATGACGAAGCGCGAGCGGTACTCGGAGATCGACTCCTCGGTCAGGGTGGGGCGCTGTGCAATGAGCACTGTGGGATTCCTTTCGGCGGAGTGTCCGCTATATGACACTCGGCGGTACGACGGGGCCGACCGGGCCCCGACGGGTCTGTTGAGTTGTGATCACGCGGACGGGCGGACCGGAACGGCCCACCCCCCGCGATCGAACGACCAGGAATGGCCGGCCCCGCTCGCCCCGGTCAGGGGACGAGCGGGGAACGGCCGGTTGCTCCTCGCGTCAGACGCGGCGACGCTTCGGCGGGCGGCAGCCGTTGTGCGCCTGCGGGGTGACGTCGTTGATCGAACCGACCTCGAGGCCAGCGGCCTGCAGGGAGCGGATCGCGGTCTCGCGACCCGAGCCCGGGCCCTTGACGAAGACGTCGACCTTCTTGACGCCGTGCTCCTGCGCCTGACGCGCAGCGGACTCGGCGGCGAGCTGCGCCGCGAACGGCGTCGACTTGCGCGAACCCTTGAAGCCCACGGCACCCGAGGACGCCCAGCTGAGGACGGCACCCGACGGGTCGGTGATGCTGACGATGGTGTTGTTGAACGTGCTCTTGATGTGGGCCTGGCCCACGGCGACGTTCTTCTTCTCCTTGCGACGCGGCTTGCGCGCGGCAGTCTTGGGGGTAGCCATGATGATCTCCTATCGGGCCTTCTTCTTGCCTGCCACGGTGCGCTTCGGTCCCTTGCGGGTACGCGCGTTGGTCTTGGTGCGCTGACCACGCACCGGGAGACCACGACGGTGGCGGAGACCCTCGTAGCTACCGATCTCGACCTTGCGGCGGATGTCGGCGGCGACCTCGCGGCGGAGGTCACCTTCCACCTTGAAGTTGCCCTCGATGAAGTCACGGAGGGCGACGAGCTGGTCGTCGGTCAGGTCCTTGACGCGGATGTCACCGGAGATACCGGTCTCGGCGAGTGCCTGGACCGCGCGGGTACGGCCGACGCCGTAGATGTACGTGAGTGCGATCTCCACGCGCTTCTCGCGCGGGATGTCGACGCCTGCTAGACGTGCCATGTGCTGGCTGCTCCTGTTGTCGATGGAGGTGTGGCGCAGTACCGGTGCCCGGGCCTCCGCCCCGAGGTGTCCCCCGCGGCCGGAGCCACGGGATCTGGTACTGCGTGTTCAGTGTTGAGTTGTGGGTCCTGCTGGGAGCTCAGCCCTGGCGCTGCTTGTGGCGCGGGTTGCTCTTGCAGATCACCATGACGCGGCCCTTCCGGCGGATCACTCGGCAGTGCTCGCAGATGGGCTTGACGCTGGGGTTGACCTTCATGGTTGTTTCCTCGTGCTCGCTGGCTTCGTGCCCGGCGGGTTCGCCGAGCCGTTCCTTTCCAGCTCGCGGATCACTTGTAGCGGTAGACGATCCGGCCGCGGGTCAGGTCGTACGGGCTCAGCTCCACGATCACGCGGTCCTCGGGGAGGATGCGGATGTAGTGCTGGCGCATCTTCCCGGAGATGTGCGCGAGGACCTTGTGTCCGTTGGTCAGCTCAACGCGGAACATCGCGTTGGGCAGAGCTTCGAGCACCGAGCCCTCGATCTCGATGACGCCGTCTTTCTTGGCCATAGCCTCACTGTCGCTTGGTTGGATTACCGGTGTGATCCCCGAGCCGGTCTGCGGGTCGGGCGCCACGCCGAAGGGCATGGCACACCAAAGGTCGATCCTATGTGATGGCGGCGGTATTGCCAAGTGCCGGCTCCCTCCGGCCGCGCGCCACGAGGCTGAGTGTTCCCCAGTGGACCGTCGGCGACTTCCCGGTTCCCCGCCCCGGGTCCGCCCGTAGCCTGGCGATCGACGTCCGTCCCCCGCGCCGGACCACCGATCGGAGTCCCCGTGCCCCACGCACCACGCCGCCCCCTCGCCCGTCACGGCCGCCTGCGCCGCCACCGCGGCTGGGGCACCGCACTGGGCCTCGTGGCGTCGGCCCTGGCGGTCGTCCTGGTCAGCGGGACGAGCGTCGCGGCGATCGCCGGCGCGCAGCTCGCCGCGGCACCGCACACGGTCGAGCTGAGCTCGGACGACCAGGACACGGCGAAGACCGCCGACATCACCGCGATCAAGGGCGGCGCGAACATCCTGATCGTCGGGAGTGACACCCGGATCGGGCAGTTCGACTCCGACGAGAAGGTCGAGGGTGCCCGGAACGACGTCACGATCCTCGTCCACATCTCCCAGGACCACCAGCAGCTCACGGCCGTGAGCTTCCCGCGCGACCTCGAGGTGCCGATCCCGGCCTGCACGAACCCCGAGACCGGGACGACCTACCCGGCCTCCGACGGCGAACTGCTCAACGAGTCCCTCGGCCACGGCGGGCTCTCCTGCGTCGTCGACACCGTCGAGAACCTGACCGGCCTCACGATCCCCTACGCCGGGCTGATCACCTTCGACGGCGTCGTCTCGATGTCGAACGCCGTCGGCGGCGTGGACGTCTGCGTGGCCAAGCCCATCGACGACACGTACACCGGCCTCCAGCTCTCGGCCGGGCAGCACACCCTCGCCGGGCAGGACGCCCTCGCCTTCCTGCGCAGCCGTCACGGTGTGGGCGACTCGAGCGACCTCGCCCGCATCAGCTCGCAGCAGGTGTTCCTCTCCGCCCTGCTGCGCAAGGTGACCTCGGACGGCACCCTGTCGAACCCGGTCACGCTCTACAAGCTCGCCGGCGCCGCCCTCGGCAACATGACGCTCTCCGACGGGCTCGCGCAGACCCGGACCCTCGTCGGCCTCGCCTCCACCCTCCGCGGGATGAGCACGGCGAACATGCTGTTCGTGCAGTACCCGGTGGTCGACGACCCGCAGGACAGCGCGCACGTGCTCGTCTCCACGGACCCCGCGCACGCGCTCAACGTGGCGCTGCAGGAGGACCGGAGGACGTCGTTGTCCGACTCGACGACCGGGCGGGCCTCGGAGGAGTCCCCGACGGCCGGCAGCACGCCGACGCCGAGCACCGGCACCGCTCCGTCCACCGGCACGGCACCGTCGAGCCAGTCGCCGGCGACCGGCACCGCGCCGACGAGCAGCACGGGGTCGGGCGGCAGCGGGACGACGACGACCGCTCCGAGCGCGACGCCGCTGCCGTCGAGCATCTCCGGACAGGCCGCGTCCGAGCAGACCTGCACGGTCGGGAACTGACACCTTGCGGAGGGTCCCCGCCGTTCCACGGCGGGGCGCGCCTCCAGGCCGGTGCGACCGGGGGGACTCGCGCTACGTGATCGGGACGGGCGTGACGCCGAGCGGCACGAGGCCGGAGGCCCCGCCGTCGGTGGCGGTCAGGACCCAGATGCCGTCCGCGTGCACGGCGACCGAGTGCTCCCAGTGCGCCGCGTCCGAACCGTCGAGCGTGCGGATCGTCCAGTCGTCGTCGTCCGTCGAGCTGTCGATCGTGCCGGCGGTGATCATCGGTTCGATCGCCACCACCAGACCGGGCTTCACCGCCGGACCCGCACCGCGGACCCGGTAGTTGAAGACCGGCGGCTCCTCGTGCATCGAACGGCCGATGCCGTGCCCCGTGAAGTCCTCGACGATGCCCCACGCACCGGTCTCGTCGACGGCGTCCTCGACGACCGCGCCGACCTCGTTCAGGGAGCGCGCGTGGGCGAGGGCCGCGATGCCGTGCCACAGCGCTCGCTCGGTCGTGTCGGAGAGCGTCTGGCGCGCCGCGGCCAGCGGGGCGTCACCACCGGGCAGCACCGTCGTGAACGCGCTGTCGCCGTTCCACCCGTCGACCTCGGCACCGGCGTCGACCGACACGATGTCTCCCGGCTGGAGCACGCGGTCGCCGGGGATCCCGTGCACGATCTCGTCGTTCACCGAGACGCACAGCGTGTGCCGGTAGCCCGGCACGAGCTGGAAGTTCGGGATGCCGCCGCCGACGCGGATCGTCCGCTCGGCGATCGCGTCGAGCTCACCCGTGGTGACCCCCGGCCGGAGCGCCTCCCGGACCGCGGTGAGGGCGGCCTCGGTCAGCAGCCCTGGACGGACCATCGCCCGGAGTTCGTCGGGGGACTTGTAGATCGACGGCTTCCGACGGCGCACGACGAGGACTCAGACGCCCGCGGTGAGCCCGCGGGACGTCAGGGCCGCCTGGATGCGGTCGCCGACCTCGTCGATGCCGCCGAGGCCGTCGACGTCCACGACGAGCCCGCGCTCCGCGTAGGCCGCGACGATCGGCGCCGTCTGCTCCGTGTACACCTGCTGGCGACGACGGATGGTGTCCTCGTTGTCGTCGGTGCGACCCTGGTCCTGGGCGCGCTTGAGCAGGCGCTCGACCAGGGCGTCCTGGTCGGCGACGAGCTGCACGACGGCGTCGATCCCGGTGCCCTGCTCGGCGAGGAGCGCGTCGAGGTACGCCACCTGGCCGACGGTGCGGGGGTAGCCGTCGAGCAGGAAGCCCTGCTCGGCGTCCGCCTCCGCCAGACGGGACTTGACGAGCTCGTTGGTCAGCTCGTCCGGCACGTAGTCGCCGGCGTCCATGATCGCCTTCGCCTGCACCCCGAGCGGCGTGCCCTCGGAGACGTTCTTGCGGAAGATGTCACCCGTGGAGATCGCGGGGACGCCGAAGCCCTCCGCGATGCGACCGGCCTGGGTGCCCTTCCCGGCTCCGGGAGGTCCGACGATGATGAGACGTGCGCTCAACGGAGAAGCCCTTCGTAGTGACGTTGCTGCAGCTGCGAGTCGATCTGCTTCACGGTCTCGAGACCGACACCCACGATGATGAGGATGCTCGCGCCGCCGAACGGGAAGTTCTGGTTCGCGCCGAACAGCGCCAGTGCTGCCAGCGGGATGAGCGCGATGAGACCGAGGTAGAGCGAGCCGGGCAACGTCACCCGGGTCAGGACGTAGTCGAGGTACTCGGCCGTCGGACGACCGGCCCGGATGCCCGGGATGAAGCCGCCGTACTTCTTCATGTTGTCGGCGACCTCTTCGGGGTTGAAGGTGATCGCGACGTAGAAGTACGTGAACCCGACGATGAGCAGGAAGTACAGGACCATGTAGAACCAGTTGTCACCCGAGGTCAGGTTGTTCTGGATCCAGGTCACCCACGCGGCCGGCTCGGTGCCGTCGGAGGGCTGGTTGAACTGCGCGACCAGGGCCGGCAGGTAGAGCAGCGACGAGGCGAAGATGACGGGCACGACGCCGGCCATGTTCACCTTGATCGGGATGTACGTGTTGTTGCCGCCGTAGGTGCGACGACCGACCATGCGCTTGGCGTACTGCACGGGGATGCGCCGCTGCGACTGCTCGACGAACACGACGGCCATCATGATCACCAGGCCGACGAGGATCACGAACAGGAAGAGCTCGAAGGACTGCGACTGCTCGATGGCCCAGAGCGCCGACGGGAACTGCGCCGCGATCGACGTGAAGATGAGGAGCGACATGCCGTTGCCGATACCGCGCTCGGTGACGAGCTCGCCCATCCACATGATGAGGCCGGTGCCGGCGGTCAGCGTGACGACCATGAGCATGATCGCGTACCAGCTGTCGTTCGAGATGATCGACGAGCAGGACGCCGAGGCGTTCGTGCCGAACAGGGCGCCGGAGCGGGCGACCGTGATGAGCGTGGTCGACTGCAGCACACCGAGCGCGATGGTGAGGTAGCGCGTGTACTGCGTCAGCTTCGCCTGGCCCGACTGCCCCTCCTTGTAGAGGGCGTCGAAGTGCGGGATCACGACGCGCAGGAGCTGCACGATGATCGACGACGTGATGTACGGCATGATGCCGAGCGCGAAGACCGAGAGCTTCAGCAGCGCGCCGCCGGAGAACAGGTTGATCAGGTCGTAGAGGCCGCCGGAGGACGACGCGCTGGCGAGGCAGCTCTGCACGGCGGCGTAGTCGACGAACGGTGCGGGGATGTACGACCCCAGGCGGAACAGCGCGATGATCGCGAGGGTGAAGCCGATCTTCTTCCGAAGATCTGGGGTGCGCATGATGCGCGCGACCGCTCTGAACACGAGGACTCCGAACTTCTGGGACCGCGCGACCCGACCGGGCGTCACGGTTCGGTCGGCAGCGCCGACCAGGCCGTCGGACGACGGCCACTGTCAAGGAAACCGTAACGGCGGCCCGTGCGCAAACGCACGGGCCGCCGACGGGGGTTACTGGGAGACGGTGCCGCCAGCAGCCGCGATCTTCTCGGCGGCGGACGCCGAGACCTTGTCGACCGAGACCGTGAGCTTCACGCTGATGTCACCCTGACCGAGAACCTTGACCTTCTCGTTCTTGCGGACGGCGCCCTTGGCGACCAGGTCCGCGACGGTGACGTCGCCACCGTTGGGGTAGAGCTCCGCGATCTTGTCCAGGTTCACGACCTGGTACTCGACACGGAACGGGTTCTTGAACCCGCGGAGCTTCGGGGTGCGCATGTGCAGCGGCATCTGCCCACCCTCGAAGCCGACCTTGACCTGGTAACGAGCCTTCTGGCCCTTGGTACCACGGCCGGCGGTCTTGCCCTTGGAGCCCTCACCACGGCCGACACGGGTGCGGTCCTTCTTGGAACCGGCAGCCGGGCGGAGGTGGTGCAGCTTCAGCACCTGGACCCGCTCGTTCTTCTCGTCGCTCATGCGTCGACCTCCTCGACCTTCACGAGGTGCGCGACCGTCGCGACGTACCCGCGGTTCTGGGCGTTGTCCTCACGCAGGACCGTACGGCCGATGCGCTTGAGGCCCAGGCTGCGCAGGGTGTCGCGCTGGTACTGCTTCTCGCTGATAACGGACTTCGTCTGCGTGATCTTCAGCATCGCCATCACGCACCTGCCTTCTCGGTCGCGGCACGCAGTGCTGCGGCCTCGGCCTGGAGCAGACGCGCCGGGACGACCCGGTCGACGTCGAGGCCACGACGGCTGGCGACGGCGCGGGGCTCCTCGAGCTGCTGCAGCGCCGTGACCGTCGCGTGCACGATGTTGATGGTGTTCGACGAGCCGAGCGACTTGCTCAGGACGTCGTGGATGCCGGCGCACTCGAGCACGGCGCGGACCGGACCACCGGCGATGACACCGGTACCGGCAGCGGCCGGACGCAGGAGCACGACACCGGCAGCGGCCTCACCCTGGGTGGGGTGCGGGATCGTGTTGCCGACGCGGGGGACGCGGAAGAAGTTCTTCTTCGCCTCCTCGACGCCCTTCGAGATCGCGGTGGGGACTTCCTTCGCCTTGCCGTAGCCGACACCGACGAGGCCGTTGCCGTCACCGACGACGACGAGCGCCGTGAAGCTGAAGCGACGACCACCCTTGACGACCTTCGAGACGCGGTTGATGGTCACCACGCGCTCGAGGAACTGGCTGTCGCCACCGCGGTTGTTGCGGTCGCGGCCCTGCTGACGGTCACGCCCGCCGCCACGACGGCCGCGCTGGTCGGCGTTGTCGCGGTTGTTCGACGCGGAACCCGCGGCGGTCTCGACCGGACGCTCGGCGACGGCGGCGGTGTCCGCCTCCTTGCCGGTCGTGGCCTTGGCCTCGGTCGTCGCCTCGGCCGCAGGAGCGGTCTCGGTCTCGGCCGCTTCGTTGTTGTTCGCGATGTCGCTCACAGGTTCAGCCCTCCTTCACGGGCACCATCGGCGATCGCGGCGACGCGACCGGCGTACTTGCTCCCACCGCGGTCGAAGACCACGGCCTCGACGCCGGCAGCCTTCGCACGCTCGGCGACGAGCTCGCCGATGCGACGGGCCTTGGCCGTCTTGTCGCCGTCGAACGAACGGAGGTCGGCCTCCATCGTCGACGCACTGGCCAGGGTGTGGCCCTTCGCGTCGTCGATGACCTGGACGAACACGTGACGCGACGACCGGGTGACGGCGAGACGCGGACGCGCCTCGGTGCCGGTGATCTTCTTGCGGAGACGGTTGTGACGGCGCGCCTTGGCGGCCGACTTGCTCTTTCCTCGGATACCGAGAGCCATGATCACTTACCTGACTTTCCGGCCTTGCGGCGCACGATCTCGCCCGCGTAGCGGACACCCTTGCCCTTGTAGGGCTCGGGCTTGCGCAGCTTGCGGATGTTGGCAGCCACCTCGCCGACGGCCTGCTTGTCGATGCCCGACACGGTGAGCTTGTTGTTGCCCTCGACGGCGAAGCTGATGCCCGCCGGCGGCTCGACCGTGATGGGGTGGGAGTAGCCGAGCGCGAACTCGACGTTCGAGCCCTTCGCCGCCACGCGGTAACCGGTGCCGACGACCTCGAGGCCCTTGGAGTAGCCCTGGGTGACGCCGACGATGTTGTTCGCGATGAGGGTGCGGGTCAGGCCGTGCAGGGCACGGGACTCGCGCTCGTCGTCCGGGCGCGTGACGAGGACCTGGTTCTCCTCGACCTTGGCCTGGATGGGCTCAGCGATGACGAGCGAGAGCTCGCCCTTCGGGCCCTTGACCGCAACGGTCGAACCGTCGACGGAGACGGTCACGCCGGCGGGGATGTCGATGGGAAGACGTCCGATACGAGACATTGTCGGTCACCACACGTAGGCGAGGACTTCCCCACCCACGCCCTTCTGCTCGGCTTCACGGTCGGTGAGCAGTCCCGACGAGGTCGAGAGGATCGCCACGCCGAGGCCACCGAGGACCTGGGGGATCTCCGTCGACTTCGCGTACACCCGGAGACCGGGCTTCGAGACGCGCTTGATGCCGGCGATCGAACGCTCGCGCTCGGGGCCGTACTTCAGGTCGATCGTGAGGGTCTGCCCGACGCGGGCGTCCTCGATCTTCCACTCGCTGATGTAACCCTCGCGCTTGAGGATGTCGGCGATGTTCTTCTTCAGCTTGGAGCTGGGCAGCGAGACGGCGTCGTGGTGCGCCGAGTTCGCGTTCCGCAATCTGGTCAGCATGTCTGCGACCGGATCGGTCATCGTCATGATGGTCGTCCATTCTTCGCCTGGTTTCGACACCCGTTCCACGAATGCCGACCTGAGCGATCGGGTGGTCTCCGAGCGGTTCCCGGAGACCTGGAGGCCGGCGGCTGACGCCGACGGCCGGTGTTCGTGCGTGCGGGCCGGAGGACGTGAATCCTCCGGCCCGCAACGCCCGGACTATCTTAGACCGTCTGGTCGGCCGAACGGAACGGGAAGCCGAGCTGGCGGAGCAGCGCGCGGCCCTCGTCGTCCGTCTTCGCGGTGGTCACGACGGTGATGTCGAAGCCACGCACGCGGTCGATGCGGTCCTGGTCGATCTCGTGGAACATCGACTGCTCCGTGAGACCGAACGTGTAGTTGCCGTTGCCGTCGAACTGCTTGTCGCTCAGGCCGCGGAAGTCGCGGATGCGGGGCAGTGCGAGGGTGACGAGGCGGTCGATGAACTCCCACGCACGGTCACCACGGAGGGTGACGTGCGCGCCGATGGCCTGGCCCTCACGCAGCTTGAACTGCGCGATGGACTTGCGGGCCTTCGTCACGACCGGCTTCTGACCCGTGATCGCCGTGAGGTCCTTGACGGCCCCCTCGATGATCTTCGAGTCACGAGCCGCCTCGCCGACGCCGGTGTTCACGACGACCTTGACCAGGCCGGGGACCTGGTTGACGTTCGCGTACCCGAACTGCTCGGTGAGAGCGGTCTTGATCTCGTTCTTGTACTTCTGCTTGAGGCGCGGCTCGACCTTGGTCGCCGGCGCGGCAGTCGTGTCGGTCATCAGAGCTTCTCACCCGACTTCTTGGCGTAGCGGACGCGGACGGTCTTCTTGACGCCGTCCTTCTCCACCTCTTCGATGCGGAAACCGACGCGCGTCGGCTTCTTGGTCTTCGGGTCGACGATCGCGACGTTCGAGACGTGGATCGGAGCCTCGTGCTGCTCGATGCCGCCCGTCTTCGAACCACGCTGCGTCTGGCCGACGCGGACGTGCTTCGTGACGAAGTTCACGCCCTCGACGACGACCCGGTTCTTGTCCTTGAGGACCTCGATGACCTTGCCCTGCTTGCCACGGTCGCCGCCGCGCTCCTGCTTGGCGCCCGTGATCACCTGGACGAGGTCGCCCTTCTTGATGTTCGCCATGGCTTACAGCACCTCCGGCGCGAGCGAGATGATCTTCATGAACTTCTTGTCACGGAGCTCGCGACCGACCGGACCGAAGATGCGCGTACCGCGCGGGTCGCCGTCGGCCTTGAGGATCACTGCCGCGTTCTCGTCGAACTTGATGTAGGAGCCGTCCTGACGACGGGTCTCCTTCTTGGTGCGAACGATGACCGCCTTGACGACGTCACCCTTCTTCACGTTGCCGCCGGGGATGGCGTCCTTCACCGTGGCGACGATGACGTCACCGAGACCGGCGTAGCGACGACCCGAGCCACCGAGCACGCGGATGGTCAAGATCTCCTTGGCACCCGTGTTGTCGGCGACCTTCAGGCGGGATTCCTGCTGAATCACTGCTGTCTCCTATTCCGAAGCAGGCCGGGGCCTACTTGGCCTTCTCGAGGATCTCGACCAGGCGCCAGCGCTTGGAGGCGCTGAGGGGACGGGTCTCGCTGATGACGACGAGGTCGCCGACACCGGCGGTGCCGAGCTCGTCGTGCGCCTTCACCTTGGACGTGCGACGGATGATCTTGCCGTAGAGCGCGTGCTTCACGCGGTCCTCGACCTCGACCACGATGGTCTTGTCCATCTTGTCGCTGGTCACGTAGCCGCGACGCGTCTTGCGGTAGCCGCGGGTCGAGGCGGCGGAGTTGTTCTCTTCGTTCGCCATCAGTTCTCCTCGGCGGTAGCGGCCTCGGTCGACTCGGCGGGCTTGTCAGCCTTCTTCGTCGTCTTCTTGGCCTTGGTGGCGGTCTCGACGGGCGCGGGGGTGGCACGGATGCCGAGCTCGCGCTCGCGGAGGACGGTGTAGATGCGTGCGATGTCGCGCTTGACGGCACGGAGACGGCCGTGGCTCTCCAGCTGGCCGGTGGCCGACTGGAAGCGGAGGTTGAAGAGTTCCTCCTTGGCCTTCTTCAGCTCGTCAGCGAGACGCTCGTTCTCGAAGGTGTCGAGCTCCGTCGGACGGAGCTCCTTGGAACCGATCGCCATTATGCGTCGCCCTCCTCGCGCTTGATGATGCGTGCCTTGAGGGGCAGCTTGTGGATTGCACGGGTCAGCGCCTCGCGAGCGATGTCCTCGCTGACGCCGGAGAGCTCGAAGAGCACACGACCCGGCTTGACGTTGGCGACCCACCACTCGGGCGAGCCCTTACCGGAACCCATGCGGGTCTCAGCCGGCTTCTTGGTGAGCGGGCGGTCCGGGTAGATGTTGATCCAGACCTTGCCGCCACGCTTGATGTGACGCGTCATGGCGATACGAGCGGACTCGATCTGACGGTTGGTCACGTAAGCGGGGGTCAGCGCCTGGATGCCGTAGTCACCGAACGACACCTTGGTGCCACCGGTCGCCTGGCCCGAGCGCTTCGGGTGGTGCTGCTTGCGGTGCTTGACTCGACGGGGAATAAGCATGGTTACGCCTCAACTCCTGCGCCGGCCGGCGCGTCCTGCGGGGCCTGCTGCTGACGGCCGCCGCGGTCGCCGCCACGGCGGTCCCCACGGTCGCCGCGCTCGCCACGCGGGCCGCCACGACGCTCGGGGCGCGACGAACGCTGGTTCGCCTGCTCGCGAGCGAGCTCCTTGTTCGTGATGTCGCCCTTGTAGATCCAGACCTTCACGCCGATGCGGCCGAAGGTGGTCCGAGCCTCGTAGAAGCCGTAGTCGATGTTCGCGCGGAGCGTGTGCAGGGGCACGCGGCCCTCGCGGTAGAACTCCGAGCGCGACATCTCGGCGCCGCCGAGACGACCCGACACCTGGATGCGGACACCCTTGGCGCCGGCGCGCTGTGCACCCTGCAGGCCCTTGCGCATGGCGCGACGGAACGCGACACGAGCGGAGAGCTGCTCGGCGATGCCCTGCGCGACGAGCTGGGCCTCGGTCTCGGGGTTCTTGACCTCGAGGATGTTGAGCTGGATCTGCTTCTTGGTGAGCTTCTCCAGCTCGCTGCGGACGCGCTCCGCCTCGGCGCCGCGGCGACCGATGACGATGCCCGGACGCGCCGTGTGGATGTCCACGCGGACGCGGTCGCGGGTGCGCTCGAGCTCGATGCGGGCGACACCGGCGCGGTCGAGGGTCTTCTTCAGGTACTCGCGCACCTTGATGTCCTCGGCCACGTAGTCGGCGTAGCGCTGACCGGCCTTCGTGCTGTCGGTGAACCAGTGCGAGACGTGGTCCGTCGTGATCCCGAGACGGAAGCCGTACGGGTTGACCTTCTGGCCCATTACTTGCTCGCCTTCTTGCTCGTCGCGGCGACCTCGGCCTCTTCCGGCGTCGCGAGGACGACCGTGATGTGGCTGGTGCGCTTGTTGATGCGGAAGGCGCGGCCCTGTGCACGCGGCTGGAACCGCTTCAGGGTCGTGCCCTCGTCGACGAAGACGCGGCTCACGTAGAGGTCGCGCTCGTCGAGGAAGCTGTTCGTGCCGTCCGCCTTGACGCGTGCGTTCGCGATCGCCGAGGCGACCAGCTTGTACACGGGCTCCGAAGCGGCCTGGGGGGCGAACTTCAGGATGGCGAGGGCCTCGTGGGCCTGCTTGCCGCGGATCAGCTCGATGACGCGACGGGCCTTCTGAGGCGTGACGCGGATGTGTCGCACGCGTGCGATCGACTCCACCATTTCGTTCCTCCTCTTCGTCCCCGCGTTAGCGGCGACGGCCCTTCTTGTCGTCCTTCACGTGACCACGGAAGGTGCGGGTCGGCGCGAACTCGCCGAGCTTGTGACCGACCATCGACTCGGTGACGAACACCGGGATGTGCTTGCGGCCGTCGTGCACGGCGATCGTGTGTCCGAGCATGTTCGGGACGATCATCGAGCGACGCGACCAGGTGCGGATCACGTTCTTGGTGTTGGCCTCGTTCTGCGTGACGACCTTGCGGAGCAGGTGCTCGTCGACGAAGGGGCCCTTCTTCAGACTGCGTGGCATCTTCTGAACTCCTACTTGCGCTTCTTGCCGGCGTTACGGCGACGGACGATGAGCTTGTCGCTCGGCTTGTTCGACTTGCGCGTGCGACCCTCGGCCTGGCCCCAGGGGCTGACCGGGTGACGACCACCGGACGTCTTGCCCTCACCACCACCGTGCGGGTGGTCGACCGGGTTCATCGCGACACCACGCACGGTCGGGCGGACGCCCTTCCAGCGCATGCGGCCGGCCTTGCCCCAGTTGATGTTGGACTGCTCGGCGTTGCCGACCTCGCCGATGGTGGCGCGGCAGCGGGCGTCGACGTTGCGGACCTCGCCCGACGGCAGGCGGAGCTGCGCGTAGGGGCCGTCCTTCGCGACGAGACGCACCGAGGCGCCGGCCGAACGCGCCATCTTCGCGCCGCCACCGGGGCGGAGCTCGATGGCGTGGATGACCGTACCCACGGGGATGTTGCGCAGCGGCAGGTTGTTGCCGGGCTTGATGTCGGCGCCGGGGCCCTGCTCGATGACGTCGCCCTGCTTGAGCTTGTTCGGCGCGATGATGTAACGCTTCGTGCCGTCCACGTAGTGCAGGAGCGCGATGCGCGCGGTGCGGTTCGGGTCGTACTCGATGTGTGCGACCTTGGCGTCCACGCCGTCCTTGTCGTGACGACGGAAGTCGATCACGCGGTACTGGCGCTTGTGGCCACCACCGATGTGACGCGTGGTGATGCGGCCCGAGCTGTTGCGGCCACCGGTCTTCGGCAGCGGACGAAGCAGCGACTTCTCCGGCGTCGAACGGGTGATCTCAGCGAAGTCGGCGACCGACGAGCCGCGACGACCAGGGGTCGTCGGCTTGTAGTTACGAATAGCCATGATTTATCCCTTAAGGTCCTCAGCCGACAGCCGTGAAGATGTCGATCGAACCGGACTTGAGCGTCACGATGGCACGCTTGGTGTCCTTGCGCTTGCCCATGCCGAACTTGGTGCGGCGGGTCTTGCCCGGGCGGTTCAGCGTGTTGATGCTGGCGACCTTGACGTCGAAGATCTTCTCGATGGCGAGCTTGATCTCGGTCTTGTTCGAGCGGGGGTCCACGATGAACGTGTACTTGCCCTGGTCGATCAGGCCGTAGCTCTTCTCCGAGACGACCGGCGAGATGATGATGTCGCGCGGGTCCTTGTTGAAGCCGCTCATGCGGAGATCTCCTTCGCGGTCTTCGACGCGATGAAGGCGTCGAGTGCGCTCTTGCTGAAGACGAGGGCGTCGGCCTTGAGCACGTCGTAGGCGTTGAGCTGGCCGTACGACAGCGCGTGGACGTTCGCCAGGTTGCGGACCGACTTGAGCGTCAGCTCGTCGTCCGACTCGAGCACGACGAGCACGTGCTTGACGGGCGCGACCTTCTCGATGAGCGTCCGGGCGGTCTTGGTCGACGGCACCTCGGCCGCGACGAAGGACTCCACCGCGGAGATGCGGCCACCGCGGGCGCGGTCCGAGAGCGAGCCGAGCAGGGCTGCGGCGATCATCTTCTTCGGGGTGCGCTGCGAGTAGTCGCGCGGGGTCGGTCCGTGGACGACGCCACCGCCGGTGTGCTCCGGAGCGCGGACCGAACCCTGACGGGAGCGGCCGGTGCCCTTCTGCTTGAACGGCTTGCGACCGGCACCGCGGACCTCGCCGCGGTTCTTGGTCTTGTGCGTGCCCTGACGCGCGGCGGCGAGCTGCGCGGTGACGACCTGGTGGATCAGCGGGACGTTCGTCTCGACGTCGAAGAGCTCGGCGGGCAGCTCGATGCTGCCGGCGACGGCTCCGGTCGCGTCGAGGACGTCGATCGTGGTTGCGGTCTCGGTGGCCATGATCACTTACCCTTCACGGCGGTGCGGACGAAGACGGAGCGGCCACGAGCACCGGGGACGGCGCCCTTGACGAGCAGCAGACCCTTCTCGGCGTCGACGGCGTGCACCGTGAGGTTGAGGACGGTCACACGCTCGCCACCCATGCGACCGGCCATGCGCATGCCCTTGAAGACACGCGACGGGGTCGACGAAGCACCGATCGAACCGGGCTTGCGGTGGTTGCGGTGGGCACCGTGCGAAGCGGACACACCGGCGAAGCCGTGGCGCTTCATGACACCGGCGAAGCCCTTGCCCTTCGACGTCCCGACGACGTCGACCTTCTGGCCGGCCTCGAAGGTGTCGACGGTGAGCTCCTGGCCGAGGCTGTACTCGGCGGAGTCGTTGGTGCGGATCTCGGTGAGGGTGCGACGCGGGGTCACACCGGCAGCCTCGAAGTGGCCGGCGGCCGGCTTGTTCACCTTGCGCGGGTCGATGGCGCCGGCGGCGATCTGGATCGCCTCGTAGCCGTCGCGCTCGACGTTGCGGATCTGGGTGACCACGTTCGGGCCGACCTCGATCACGGTGACGGGGATAAACTTGTTGTTCTCGTCCCACACCTGGGTCATCCCGAGCTTCTTGCCGAGGAGGCCCTTGACGGTCTTGGTTGAGTTCGCCATTGGTCGGTCCCCCTTACAGCTTGATCTCGATGTTGACGTCGGCCGGGAGGTCGAGTCGCATGAGCGAGTCGACGGCCTTCGGCGTCGGGTCGACGATGTCGATGACCCGCTTGTGCGTGCGCTTCTCGAAGTGCTCGCGCGAGTCCTTGTACTTGTGAGGGGAACGGATCACGGTGACCACGTTCTTCTCGGTGGGGAGCGGCACCGGGCCGACCACGGTCGCACCGGCACGGGTCACCGTGTCGACGATCTTCCGGGCCGACGTGTCGATGACCTCGTGGTCGTACGACTTGAGCCGGATGCGGATCTTCTGTCCCGCCATGTGTCTCTCTGTCCTCTCTGCGCCGCGCACCCTCGGGCCGCCTGACGCCGCCGTCACCGTGCATTCCTGCAGGGCTTGGCTGTTTTCCTGAACCAACCGGCCGCATCCTCGGGGGATGACCGCTGTTCTCCTGTCAACCGCGCAGGGCGACCGTGGCCGTCCAGCGTGGGCATGTCGCTTCCCCCGCACCCGGACACAGCAGTGGCCAGGCGCTCACGAGGGACTCGATCGTGTTCTGCTGCCTGCGGCCCAACCCAGCTCCGCTGGACGGAGGGGTTGTGCACTGCCAGAGCAGTGATCCTGCGCGCGCGAACGCCCGCGGAATTCGGAACCGGACAAGTCTCGCACAGGCACGGCCATCCGTGCAACCCGGGCGTGTCGCGGTCCGGTGGGACCCCGGACCGCCCCGCTTCCCCGGAACCACGCGGTTCCGCCGGCCTGGAGGCCCGGGCCACCCCGGGCGCGTCGGCTGCGGTCGCCTGGGGCGGATCCAGCCCGCTCGGCGGAGCACCGTGGGACGGAACGTGCCCGCTCGGCGAGGCCGGGCGGGCACGGTGTCGGTTCCGGAACGGTCCGGGGTCAGAACTCCTCGGAGAGCGGCGGCACGAACCACGGCGGGAACACGGCGACGCGCGGCGCGTGCCCACGGTGCTCGGCCAGGAGTGCCTTGACCTGCTGCCGGACGCGGTCGTTCGGCACACCGACCACGGCGACCGAGGAGAACGGCACGCTCGGGCCCGCGAGGAGCTCGAGGTCGTGCATCTCCGGGTCGGTGAAGTCGGTCCGGCGGATCAGGTTCGTCGCCGCATCCGGGCCGACGGCGAAGCGCACGTCCTCGGCCTCGGCGTCCTGGTCGGCGACGATGACGGACGCCCCGAACGCCGTCACCGGCACGACGAGCACGACGTACTCGGTCGCGCGGGTGCGGCGGGCGGCGTCCGACCACCGCTCCCCCTCCGCACCGTGGCGGAGCTCGTCCCACCGGGTCGCGTCGGGCGACAGGGTGAACGGGACGTGCCCGGAGACGGGGCCACCGTCGGGAGCGGACGCCTCGGCACGGGCGGTCCGCGTGGCGGTGGAGCTGACGTCGACGACCGGGGTGGCCGTGTCGGCCGCCAGGATCACGCCGTCGGTGACGATGGACGCCAGGTTGTCGACGTGCGTGGCGTGGTGCGCGCGGAGCGACGCCCACACGCGGGGCTCGGGCAGCTCGGGCGCGGCCGGTGACCGCAGGGACGAGGAGCCCCGGGGCGGCGCGGGGGTCGAGCGCAGGTCGGTGGTGATCCGGGTCCGGCGCGGAGCCGGGGTGGAGGTCGCAGGCACCTCGGCCTGACGGGGGGAACAGATGTCGCAGAGCTCGGTGGGGAAACCGTGGATGCACTCGTCGGTCACGACTGGGAGGGGTCCTTCCGTGCCCGTGTGGGGGTGGTCGGGCACGGTGACCAACCGTACGTCATCTCCCGCCTCCCCGCGGTCACTGTCGGTAGAGCAGGGCACGGACCTCGGACTCGGCCGCGTGCAGCCGCTCCGGGTCGATGGTCTCGCCGTGCTCGTAGGCATCGAGCAGGCGCGGGTCGATGTAGCTCTGGCGGCACACCGTCGGCGTGTTCCCGAGCTCCTCGCTCGCGGCCTTGACGGCGTGGGACACCGCCTTCTTGCGCTTGGCCTGGGTCGGCTGCGGCCCGGTCTTCGCCAGGTCGACCGCCGCGGAGACGGTCCCGTGCAGCGTCCGGAAGTCCTTCGCGGTGAACTCGTCACCGGCGCGCTCCTTCACGTACTCGTTGATGTCCTCGGCCGCCAGCGGCTCCCACTCCGCGCCACGCTCGGCCCGGAACGACAGCAGCCGGGCGTTGGGCCCGCGCCGCTTCATGCCGGCGATCACGCGGGCCAGGTCGTGGTCGTGGATCGTCGAGGACCACTCCTGCCCGCTCTTGCCGGGGAAGTCGAGCTCGATGTCGTCGCCGGACACGTGCGCGTGCGCACAGAGCAGCGTGGAGAGTCCGCGGCTGCCGTGCTCGGTGGCGTACCGCTCCGAGCCGACCCGCAGCGACCCCTGGTCGAGCATGCGGAAGGCGGCCGCGAGTGCACGGCGGCGGTCGGGCTCCGGCCGGCGGAGGTCCTGCGTCACCATGCGGCGCGCCGACGGCAGCGACTCCGCGAGGGCGAGCGCTCGGTCGTACTTGATCCGGTCCATGCGCTCGCGCCAGCCCGGGTGGTACATGTACTGCCGCCGACCGGCACCGTCGATGCCCGTCGCCAGGATGTGCCCGTTGTCGTACGGCGAGATCCACACGTCGTCCCACGCGGGAGGGATGACCAGCTCGTCGAGTTTGTGCCGGACCTCCTTGTCGGCGACGGTGGCGCCGTCCGGGTCGCGGTACGAGAACCCCTTGCCGCTGCGGACACGGTGGTACCCACGGCCGTTGGTCGCGGAGCGGCGGAGACGAGTCACCATGACGATGGTGCCCGGTCGCACCTGTGACCGACCCCCGGGAACGACGAAGCGGGGCCGAGCCCGAAGGCCCGACCCCGCTGACGCAGTGTCTTCCGGAGAACCGGGAGTTACTTGACGATCTCCTCGACCGTACCGGCGCCGACCGTACGACCACCCTCACGGATGGCGAAGCGGAGGCCGGCCTCCATGGCGATCGGCTGGATCAGCTCGACCGACATGGCGACGGTGTCGCCGGGCATGACCATCTCGGTGCCCTCGGGCAGCGTGATGACGCCGGTGACGTCCGTGGTGCGGAAGTAGAACTGCGGACGGTAGTTCGCGTAGAACGGGTTGTGACGACCGCCCTCTTCCTTGGTCAGGATGTACGCGTTCGCCTTGAACTCGGTGTGCGGCGTGACCGAACCGGGCTTGACGACGACCTGGCCGCGCTCCACGTCCTCGCGCTTGAGGCCACGGATGAGCAGACCGGTGTTGTCGCCGGCCTCGGCCTTGTCGAGCAGCTTGCGGAACATCTCGATGCCCGTGACCGTGGTCTTCTGCGTCGGGCGGATGCCGACGATCTCGACCTCGGAGTTCAGGTCGAGCGTGCCACGCTCGACACGACCGGTGACGACCGTGCCACGACCGGTGATCGTGAAGACGTCCTCGATCGGCATGAGGAAGGGCTGGTCGGTGGCGCGCACCGGGTCCGGCACGTTCTCGTCGACGGCGGACATCAGGTCCTGGACGGACTTGACCCACTTGTCGTCGCCCTCGAGCGCCTTGAGCGCCGAGACCTGCACGACGGGGGCGTCCTCGTCGAACTCCTGCGAGCCGAGGAGCTCACGGACCTCGAGCTCGACGAGCTCCAGGATCTCCTCGTCGTCCACCATGTCGGACTTGTTCAGCGCGACGACGATGTAGGGGACACCGACCTGGCGGGCGAGCAGGACGTGCTCACGCGTCTGGGGCATCGGGCCGTCGGTGGCGGCGACCACGAGGATCGCGCCGTCCATCTGGGCCGCACCGGTGATCATGTTCTTCACGTAGTCGGCGTGACCAGGAGCGTCGACGTGCGCGTAGTGGCGCTTCTCCGTCTGGTACTCGACGTGCGAGATGTTGATCGTGATGCCGCGGTCGCGCTCCTCGGGAGCGCTGTCGATCTGAGCGAAGTCACGGGCCTCGTTGAGGTCCGGGTACTGGTCGTGCAGAACCTTGGTGATCGCCGCCGTGAGCGTGGTCTTGCCGTGGTCGACGTGACCGATGGTTCCGATGTTGACGTGCGGCTTGGTCCGCTCGAACTTGGCCTTGGCCACTGTGGGTCCTCCTCAGGACTCGGAGAGCATGCCCCCGGTACTCGACCGTTGGCGTGCAGGGTGTGTGTCTAACTGTACTTGGTGGCGAGGGGCCCGTCGCCGGGCACCCTCGCCTGTGGAGAGAACGCCGGAGCGTTACTCTCCGCTGTTCTTCGCGATGATCTCCTCGGCGACCTTGGCCGGGACCTGGCTGTAGGTCTCGAAGGTCATCGAGTAGACCGCACGACCAGAGGTCTTGGACCGGAGGTCCCCGACGTAGCCGAACATCTCGGACAGCGGAACGCTCGCGCGGACCACCTTGACGCCCGAGGCGTCCTCCATCGAGGCGATCTGGCCACGACGGGAGTTGAGGTCACCGATGACGTCGCCCATGTACTCCTCGGGAGTACGCACCTCGACGGCCATGATCGGCTCGAGGATGGCGGGACCGGCCTTGCGGGCGGCCTCCTTGTAGGCGATCGAACCGGCGATCTTGAACGCCATCTCGGACGAGTCGACGTCGTGCGCCGCGCCGTCCTTGAGGATGGCCTTCACGCCGACGGTCGGGTAGCCCGCGAGGATGCCGACCTGCATGGCGTCCTGGATACCGGCGTCGACCGACGGGATGTACTCACGCGGGACGCGACCACCGGTGACGGCGTTCTCGAACTCGTAGACCTTCTCGGCCGTGACTTCCATCGGCTCGAGGGCGATCTGCACCTTCGCGAACTGGCCGGAACCACCGGTCTGCTTCTTGTGCGTGTAGTCGTAGCGCTCGACGACCTTGGTCAGCGTCTCGCGGTAGGCCACCTGCGGCTTGCCGACGCTGGCCTCGACCTTGAACTCGCGCTTCATGCGGTCGACGAGGATGTCGAGGTGGAGCTCGCCCATGCCCTTGATCGTCGTCTGACCGGTCTCGGCGTTGAGCTCGACGCGGAACGTCGGGTCCTCTTCGGCGAGCTTCTGGATGGCCGTGGAGAGCTTCTCCTGGTCGGCCTTCGTGTTCGGCTCGATGGCGACCTCGATGACCGGCTCCGGGAACGTCATCGACTCGAGGACGACCTGGTCCGACGGGTCGCACAGGGTGTCACCGGTGGTGGTGTCCTTGAGACCGATGACCGCGTAGATGTGGCCGGCGGTCACGTTGTCGACCGGGTTCTCCTTGTTGGAGTGCATCTGGAAGATCTTGCCGATGCGCTCCTTCTTGCCCTTGGTCGAGTTGATGACCTGGGCACCGGACTCGATCGAGCCGGAGTACACGCGGACGTAGGTCAGACGACCGAAGAAGGG
Source organism: Curtobacterium sp. ME26 (assembly GCF_903970945.1). Lineage (NCBI taxonomy): Bacteria > Bacillati > Actinomycetota > Actinomycetes > Micrococcales > Microbacteriaceae > Curtobacterium > Curtobacterium sp. ME26. The sequence goes on along the minus strand of NZ_CAJCKG010000002.1, from coordinate 46,531 downwards.
GTGCACCGCGACCTTGAACGCCAGGGCCGAGAACGGCTCGGTGGCGTCGGGCTTGCGGATGATCTCCTTCTCCTCGTCCTTGACGTCGTGGCCGATCATCGGCGGCACGTCGAGCGGGGACGGGAGGTAGTCGATGACCGCGTCGAGCATCGGCTGGACGCCGCGGTTCTTGAAGGCCGACCCACAGAGGACGGGGTAGACCTCGGAGGCGATCGTGAGCTTGCGGATCGCGCCCTTGATCTCGTCCTTCGAGAGCTCCTCGCCACCGAAGAACTTCTCGAGCAGGGCGTCGTCGGTCTCGGCGACGCGCTCGATCAGCTTCGCGCGGTACTCCTCGGCGCGGTCCTTGAGGTCCGCGGGGATCTCCTGGACCTCGTACTGGGCGCCCATGGTGACGTCACCCTTGGCATCGCCCGGCCAGACCTTGGCGTGCATCTCGATGAGGTCGACGATCCCGACGAAGTCGTTCTCGGCACCGATCGGGAGCTGGAGCACGAGCGGCTCCGCACCCAGGCGGTTCACGATCGTGTCGACGGTGAAGTAGAAGTCGGCACCGAGCTTGTCCATCTTGTTGACGAAGCAGATGCGCGGGACGTCGTACTTGTCCGCCTGACGCCACACGGTCTCGGACTGGGGCTCGACGCCCTCCTTGCCGTCGAACACGGCGACCGCACCGTCGAGGACGCGGAGCGAGCGCTCCACCTCGACCGTGAAGTCCACGTGACCGGGGGTGTCGATGATGTTGATCTGGTTGTTGTCCCAGAAGCAGGTCGTCGCGGCCGACGTGATCGTGATGCCGCGCTCCTGCTCCTGCGCCATCCAGTCCATCGTCGCGGCGCCGTCGTGCACCTCACCGATCTTGTGCGTGATGCCCGTGTAGAACAGGATGCGCTCGGTGGTCGTGGTCTTGCCGGCATCGATGTGCGCCATGATGCCGATGTTGCGGACCTTGTTCAGGTCGGTGAGCACGTCCTGTGCCACAGGTTCCTCCGGAAGAGTTGTAGGAGAGGTTGGCGGCCGGGCGGGCGCCGACGGTTCATGACCGCCGACGCCCGACCGGTGCCGGGACGACCAGCGCCGGACTTACCAGCGGTAGTGCGCGAAGGCCTTGTTCGACTCGGCCATCTTGTGCGTGTCCTCGCGGCGCTTGACCGCGGCACCGAGACCGTTCGACGCGTCGAGGATCTCGTTCATGAGACGCTCGGTCATCGTCTTCTCGCGACGGGCCTTGGCGTAGGAGGTCAGCCAGCGGAGCGCGAGGGTGTTCGCGCGGTGCGGCTTGACCTCGACCGGGACCTGGTAGGTCGAGCCACCGACGCGGCGGCTGCGGACCTCGAGGGTCGGACGGACGTTGTCGAGCGCCTTCTTCAGCGTCGCGACGGCGTCCTGCTGGTTCTTGGCGGTGACACCCTCGAGTGCATCGTAGACGATGCGCTCGGCGAGGCCCTTCTTGCCGTCCAGGAGGATCTTGTTGACGAGCTGCGAGACGATCGGCGCGCCGTACACCGGGTCGGCGACGACGGGACGCTTCGGGGCGGGACCCTTACGAGGCATCTACCTCAACCCTTCTTCGCGCCGTAGCGGCTGCGAGCCTGCTTACGGTTCTTGACGGCCTGGGTGTCCAGGGCACCACGGATGATCTTGTAACGCACACCGGGGAGGTCCTTCACACGACCGCCGCGGACGAGCACCATCGAGTGCTCCTGCAGGTTGTGGCCCTCACCGGGGATGTAGGCCGTGACCTCGGTGCCGTTCGAGAGCTTGACACGAGCGACCTTGCGCAGGGCCGAGTTCGGCTTCTTGGGGGTGGTGGTGTAGACGCGGGTGCAGACACCACGCTGCTGGGGGTTCGCCTTCAGTGCCGGCGCCTTGGTCTTGACGACCTTGGGCGTGCGACCCTTGCGAACGAGCTGCTGGATGGTAGGCAACTGTTCTCCTGGTTCTTCGCTCGTGCTCTGGCCGACGCGGTCCGTCGGCTTCCTCATCCCACGCTGATCACCGCCTGACGGCGGAGGAGAGACGGTGGGATGGATGGACCCCGGTACGGTCTCGTCGAGGTCGACGAGCGTGGGCCGGGATTCCGGGCGCGCCCGAGGGCGCACACCCGGTAGAGACTACCCGCGTCACAGGGCGAAATCAATCCGGGCGCGTCGCCCGTGGAGGCCCGTGGTGACGCCACGGGCGGACACCCACCCGGTGCGGGCGGGCCGACCCCCGACGGGCGACCGGCGACCCCCGACCGGTGAGCGACGTGCGGCGACCACCGACCGGCTCAGGACCCCGAGTCGGACGCGCCGTTGCCGATCGCCGACTGGAACGTGGCGCCGGAGTCGGAGAAGCCCGAGATGTACCCGCTGGCGTTGACGTTCATCGGTCCGGCCGAGGCGGTGCCCACGCCACCCGGTCCCGAGATGTCCGCGGTGTAGGTCGCCCGGCCCGCCTTCGTGGTCGAGACCGCCCAGCCACGTGCCAGCCAGCCGCCGACCGTCACCTCCGGTCGCTGCTCGAGGGACCACTTCTGGTTCGAGTAGGTGTACGCGGGGTCCTCGCCGTAGGCGTAGAAGCTGCACCCCGCGGGCGCCGCATCCGTCGACGCGACGCACCCGTCCACCCAGCGATCGACGGCCTGCTGCGCGGCCTGCTGCCCCGCGTCGGTGAGCGACGTGGTCATCGCCACCGGCGCGGACCCCGCCGCACCGAAGCCGGCCACCCGCGCCGAGCCGTCCTCGGTCGTGAACCACTTCCCGCCGTCGACCGTGACCGGGTAGGTCCCGGGCAGTGCCGCGAGCCGGGCGGTTCCGTCGCGGGAGGTCTCCACGCGCTCCCCCGCGACCTCGACCGCGGTGCTCGCCGGCCCCTCGACCGACACCTCGACCCGACCGAGCTCCGGCGCCTCGAGCTGCCACACCGGGAAGACGCCCCAGTCGGTGTCCGTCCGGTCGAGCGTGAAGGTCGTCGGCACGTCACGCCCGTCCTGCCGCAGCACCGCCTGGACCGTCGCGGTGTCGCCGTCCGTCCGCGTTCCCGCGATGCGGTACCCGGTCACGTGGTCCGAGGCCTTCGCGTACGCCGCGTCGGTGAGCAGGACGTCCTGGTCGTCGTGGTCGATCCCCGCCGCGTCGAGGGCGTCGGTCACCCGACCCGCCGTCAGGTCGTCGAGGAAGGCCCGGACCGGCCGGTCCGCGGCGTGCGACGACGACTGCACGGTCCACCCGACGACACCGGTCACGGCGAGCAGGAGCACGACCGCGCCACCCGCGACGATGCCGACGAGCGTGCGCCGACGCAGTCGCCGGCGGGGCCGACCGGTCGCCGCGGGGGTCGGGACGGGGGCCGCGGGCTCGCGGGTGCCGCGGATGCCGTCGACGTGCGGGACGGCGGCCCACCCGTCCGGATGCTGGTCGGTCATGGGTCCCCCGTCGTGCTGCGTGCCTGCTCCGGGATCCTACCGCCGGCGGGGGCGCCGGTCCGGTGGCGAGGGGTCGCCGGTCGGCGCCGGATCGCCGGTCGGGCGCGGCACGGCGTCGCCGGTCTGGCGCGGCACGGCGTCGCCGGTCTGGCGCGGAGTTCGCCGGTCAGGCGCGGTCGTGGTCCGGAGCCGTGCTGGCGGTCGACGTGTCCCGGGCCTGGTGCCGCGCGGCCGCGATCCCGCCGACGACGCACAGGAGCGCGACCACCACGGAGCCGACCACGAACGGGCTGAGGGCGGAGCCCGCGGGGAAGACGAGCAGCTCCGTGCCGTCGCCCCGGACGATCGCGTACCCGACGGACCCGACGCCGAGCATGACGAGGTACGTGCCGGCGGCGGCGACGAGACCCGTCACGCCGGGGTTTCCCTCGCGGATGCCGGCCGCCGTGGCCAGGAAGACGACCAGCCCGGCGCCGACCACCATCGCGGGGCCGAGGTAGGGGCTCGCGTCGGGCTGAGGGATGGCCTCGACGTCGGCGAGCAGGGCCTCGAAACCCGTCACGGCGATGACGAGCGCGATGAAGAGCACGGACGTCATCGTCGCCACCAGCCATCGGGACATGGCACGAGCGTACTGCCGACAGGGGCGTGCGGGCCGGACGCCGCGGTCGGTCGCCCGGTCGCTGGCGCTGCTGGCCCGCCAGCGCGCTGGCTTGCTGGCTTGCTGGCTTGCTGGTCAGCGCTGCGCGGCGTCCTCGCGCTCGGGTGTCGGTTCCGGGTGCTCCTGCATCCCGTGCTCCGCGTGCTGCTGCGCGGCGGCCACGAGCGCGAGCGCGATCGTCGCCGTGATGACGGGGACGGACTCGGTCATCGGTGCGGCCGGGGCGGCGTCGGTGTCGGTGTCGGCCTGGAGGCGCGGCGCGGGCCCGGCGGCGTCGGTCGCCTCCGCCTCGTGGTCGCGGAGCGCAGGGCCCACCACCGGCAGGACCGCGGTCGTCGCCGGCGGCTCGGTGTGCAGGACGACGTGCTCGGCAGCCGCGGGCACCTGCGTCGCACCCTCCCTGGTCATGCGACGGGCTCGCGCCATCTTTACCAGAACGACGACCGCGATCACGGCCCACACCCCGTTGACGATCGTCGACGGGATCGCGTGGTGCGCCGCGACGTTGATCGCGACGGAGAGTCCGCCCACGAGGTTGAGCACCTGGTACAGCGGCCCGTTCGGGATCTTGCCCAGCGAGAAGAGCAGGTAACCTGCGAGAACGGTTACGGCACCGAACCAGCCGAGGAACTCCACGATTCCGACCAACACGCGCGACTCCGGGCACGACGAGGAACGGCCGTCCTGAGGCGACCGTCCGAGAGGGGGGTGAGCAGCCGCGAGTGCGGCGTCGGCAGCATCGTAGGCACACCGACGGGTGTCGCGGAAGTGGGTGCGGCGTGGCGCGGCGCACCCACTTCGCGGGGTGGTGTCCGGGGCGGTGTCAGCCCGCGGTGGGGGTGGCCGTGGCGGTGGCGGAAGCGGTCGCGGCGGCCGGCGCCGAGAGGACGTAGAGGAACCCGCCGAGCGTCCAGGTCTGGCGCCCGGCCCCGTCCGGTGCACCGTCCTCCGCCGAGGTCGAGGACGACGACGTCAGCGTCGTGATGAGGAAGAGCCGCTTGCCGTCCTGGACGCCGCCGGTGAAGGCGAGCGCCTGGTCGTAGGACCCCTCGATGCTGATCGAGACCGGGATGACGGAGAAGTTCGCCGGCGTGACCAGCGGGTTCGTCGTGACGCTGGGCGCTGCCGGCGCCGTGGGACTCGCCTCGGCCGACGGCTCGGCCGTGGCGGTGGCCGACGGCGAGGCCGCAGCGCCCGGCGCGGCCTCGGCGGTCGCCGGGGCGGTGCCGGACGCCGGGGCGGAGTACGCCTGGGCCTCCCCGACCGACACGGACGACACGGTGGCGCCGGACGATCCCGCAACGGTGTCGAGGGAACGGATGAACGCGTCGGTGTCGGCCGTCGCCGGCACCGAGTCACGCAGCCCGTCGAGCGACGCCTGCATCGCGTCGAGCGTGGTGAAGCGCTCACGGAGCCGGTCGAGCTCCGCCCGGCTGGTCGCGTTCGTCTGGTCCGTCTGCGCCTGCTGCGCCTCGTCGGCCGACGCGGAGGCGAGCTGTGGCTGCACGCCCAGGAAGAACCCACCGACGGCGATCGCCACGGCGGTGAGCGCGGCCAGGATGAGGGAGAGCCGGTTCTTGTTCACGTCACTTGCTCTTCTCTGCGTACTTGCCGTCGTAGGCGCCGTCGTTGACGTGCAGCGAGATCGAGGCCTGGTACGTCGACGAGGAGGTGCCCGCCGTGTCGCCGACGACCGATCCGCGGCTGATCGAGTCGATGTTCGAGTCCACGTACCCGGGCAGCTTCGTGAGCCGCTCGTTCCAGTCGGGGACCGACGGGATGGAGGGGCTGCTGACGGTCACGTTCAGCGTGGCGACACGCATGCCCTGGAGCGGAGCGGTCGACTGGTCGAAGCTCTGCATCGGGCTCGACGAGTCGATGTTGAGCGCCGTGATGGCGACCCCCTCCGGCAGGAGCTGCTGCACCTGGCCGAGGTAGCTCTTCCAGTCGATCTCCGTCGACCCGCCGACCTCTTGCGCGGCAGCTGCGAGCGCCGTGTCCTGCTCGACCCGACGGACCTCGCCGTACTGCTGCTGCTGCTGCTGGATGGAGGTGGTCTCGGCCTGCGCCGCAGCCAGGTCCGAGCGAGCACCCATGCTCTGCACGGTCGCGGCCGCGGTCGCGATGACCACCAAAGCGGCGACTATGCCCGCACCGAACCACGTCCGACGGGCGATCGCGCGGCCACGGCGGTCCTGGTGGACCTCCACCGGGAGCAGGTCGACCCGTGGCTCCTGGCCCGGGGTCACCCCGGGCACGTTCCTGCCGCGGCGGGCACCGCGCTGCGGCGCTCGATCCTCGGCTGCCCCGGTCGCCGGCCGGCGCCCGATCCCGAAGACACCGGCACGCGCTGGTGCCGCGACGGACTGCACGGTCTCGGTCATGCTGCTCTGCTCCCGACTGCCAGGCCGAACGCGACGGCCACGGCGTTGCCGCGCTCGGCGAGCGCGTCCGGCGTGATGGACCGTCCACGTGCGACCCCGGCGAAGGGGTCCGTCATGTGGACGGGGATGCGTGTGTGGTCGCTGAGCGCCTGCGCGAACCCCGGCATCTTCGCGCCGCCGCCCGCGAGCATGACGCTGCGGACCTCCTGGCCGGGCCGGGTGTTGACGAAGTAGTTGATTGTGTTGCGGAGGCTGGCGAACAGTTCGCTGCACGACTCCGTGATCACCGCGACGGCGCGCGCGTCGTCCGTCGTCCGGGCGCCGCCGCCGAGCCCGAAGTGCCGCTTCACGGCCTCAGCCTGCTCCCAGTCGATGTCGAACCGGCCGGCGAGCACCTTCGTCATGTCGTTGCCGCCGGTCGGGATGATCCGGACGAACTGGGGGACGCCGTCCGTCAGGATCACGACGCTCGTCGTCTCCGCACCCAGCTCGACCATCGCGACGGTACCGGGGACCCGCTGTCGCGTGACGGCGACCCGGCTCAGCGCGAACGGGATGAGGTCGACCGCTGCCGGGTTGAGGCCGGCGAGCTGGACCGCGCGGACGTTCGCCAGGACCGCGTCCTTGATGGCGGCGACGAGCAACCCGTGGAGGACCGGTCCGTTCTCGCTCTCCGCCTCGGCGACGGGGTAGAAGTCGAGGATCGCGTCACCGACCGGCACCGGCAGCATGTCCTGCACCTGGAACGGGAGCGACTCACGGATCTGCTCGCGGGAACTCTTCGGGATCGTCAGGTCACGGGAGAGGACGCGCTGGTTCCCGACGCCGAGGACGACGTCCTTCGTGCGGAACCGACCGAGCTGCCAGAGCTGCTTGAGCGCTCCCGCGACGGTGTTCGGCTCGATCACCTCGCCCTTGCGGATGGCTTCCGGAGGCGTCGGCACCTCGGCGAACCGGACGACGGTCGGGCGTGCCTTGTCGGCGTCGGCGACCTCGACGGCGCGGATGGTGTCCGCGGTGAGGTCCAGCCCGACGATGCTCTTGCCCATGCTTGGCGTCCTTCTGGTTGGCAGGTGGTCGGCGTCAGCCGAGTCCGAGGGCGCCGAGGTAGGCAGCCCAGATCACGGGGCCGAGGAAGATGCCGAGCCACGCGCCGGCGAGCATCCAGGGGCCGAAGGGGATTCCGCTCCGTCGACCGGCCCGGCCGGTCGACATGAGCACGAGCGAGAAGGTACCGCCGAGCAGGAAGGCGGCGAAAGCTCCCACTGCGAGGGGTCCCCATCCGAGGTACGCGAGTACGAACCCGAGCACACCGGCGAGCTTCACGTCGCCCATGCCCATCCCGCCGGGCACCGCGAGCGCGAGCACGAGGTAAACGGCGCCGAGCCCGACGAGCCCGACCCCGGCGCGCACGAAGGCGCCCCAGTCCCCGGTCATCGCCGAGGTTCCCCCGAGCAGCACCACGACGACCACGTAGGCCGGCAGCACGATCACGTTCGGGAGACGGTGGGTGTCGATGTCGATGAGCGCGAGCGCCACGCTGATCGCCATGAGGTAGAGCAATGCGAGCAACAGCCCGGCACCGCCGACGTCGGACCCGCCGTCGGTGATCGTCGGCACGAACACCACCGCCACGACGGCGAAGAGCACCGCCGTCGCCAGCTCCACGGCCGGGTACCGGGCCGAGATCGGCGCTCGGCAGTCGCGGCAGCGCCCGCGGAGCGCCAGCCACGAGAGCACCGGCACGTTGTCGAACCCGCGGATCTCGTGGCCGCAGCCCGGGCAGGCGCTCGGCGGGCGGACCACGGAGATCCCCGCGGGGACACGGTGCACGACGACGTTGAGGAAGGACCCGACGAGCAGGCCCATCAGCGCCGTCGCCCCGGTGATGACGGCGATCACTGGCACGTCCCCGAGCTCGTCCTCGAGCACGAGCCGTCCGCGTTGAAGGCGGCGTTGACCTCGACCTGGGTGGTGATGCCGTAGCTCGTGCTCACCGGCTGCAGGAACTTCGGCGGCGCGATGCTCTGGAACCGGTTGTCGTACCCGTACGCCTTCGTGAAGCCGGTCTGGTGGTCGACGACGGTCTGACCCCAGCCGTTCGTCGTGGAGTAGGTGACGCCGACCGCACCGCGGTACTTCTGCGCGATCGAGCCGAGCACCGTGAGGTCACCCATCTGCGGTCCGTACCCGTAGTTCTGCACCTGGAACGTACCGGTGTTGCTCGCGATGGCCGCGTTGATCGTGACCTTGCTCCCGGCTCCGTACTGGAGCTGCGAGGTCGACGACACCGCGGTGTCGCAGGTCTTGAGCGTGACGGTCTGGCCGCCGCTCCGGGTGGTCTGGTACTTGTTGCAGGAGATCGGGTTGGAGACGGTCACGGCCCGCTGGCCGACGAGCCCGAGCACGCTCTGTGTGCCCGGCGCGTAGGTGATGTTCGACGTCACGTAGAGGAAGTTGGCCGCGCCGACCGTCATCTTGCCGTTGACGACCCCGGACACGAACGCATCACCGGCCCGGCAGTTGTAGAGCCCGTCCGCGCCGGCGTTGCCCACGTACTCGTTGGCGCGGGGGTAGCCGAGGCCGTTGTTGTAGGACTGACCGACCTGGCACATCGCTCCGCTGGCCGACCGCTCGTCTCCCGGCTTCGTGTAGTTGGGGTCCCCGGTGTCGGTGGGCACGCCCTGCACGTACGCCAGGTTGTCGTCGAGGACGGGGATGGTCGCACCGGAGGAGCTCTTCAGCGCGGACGGGGATCCGCAGAGCACGTCGCCGGAGCCGTCCGGCTGCGGGCGACCGGCGTCGAGTCGGTACTGCGTCGCCTTCGTCAGCGGGGACTTGATCGTGACCTTGTTCCCGGAGAACACGAACGAGGTGGGGCCCGTGTACAGGCACCCGGGACGCGGGACGTTGACCCGGTCGTTCGTGCGCGCCTCCTGCGCCATGTTCGCGATCGTCGACGGCGGGTCGATCGACTGCACGTTCTTGGGCTGACCGCCCGTGAAGGTCGCGGTGGACCGGCACCGCCGGTCGTCGGTCGACCCGTTGGAGTACGGCGTGCGGTAGACACCGTCCGCCGCGGTCGACTGCACGGTCGAGGTGAAGGTCGTCCCGCACAGCATGAAGGTGTCGTTCGTCCGGACCGGACCCGTCAGGGTGTCCCGCTCGGTGAACCGGACGGGCGCGCACGCCCTGCTCGAGTCGTACTGCCCGGAGAGGGTGCTGTAGTGCTGCGGGATGCAGAGCTTCGAGCCGTCCGCGGTCTGCGTCTCACCGGTGATCGTCGGGTCGCTCGACTCGAAGTCGGTGAAGTACAGGTAGTCGACGAAGCCGTCGCCCTTGAGGTCGGCGACGATGGACCGTGTCACGCCACCGGCCTTGCCCGTGACCCGGACGCGCACGACGCCCTCGGCCGTGTAGTCGGTGTTGTCCACCTCGTACCGGTACTGCGCACGTCCGCCGCCGTTGGCGACCTCCGCCCAGCGGGATCCCGACGTGGCGAAAGCAGGGTTCGACGACCAGTCCTTCGAGAAGGCACTGCTGCTGCTGAAGGAGGCGCCCGAGTTGCCGACGAGCTCGTAGCTGTTGTCGGCCGTCAGCCGGCTCTGGTAGTCGGCGAGCCCGGCGTACGCGGCCTGGATTGCGAGGTTCCAGCTGCGGTCCGCCGCGGTCTTGACCGACCCGCTCACCGAGACCGACGCCATCGTGGCGACGAGGATCATGAGCACCGCGCCGAGACCGACGACGGATGCGAGGGCCATGCCCTCGTCCCCACGAACGCGGCCGTCTCGGGCGCGGCTGAAGAAGGCGGCGATCCGACGCATCACGGTGTTGCTCCTGCACGTCCGAGGTTGAGGAGTCCGACCATGTTCTGCAGGTGCGCGTTGCTCCCCGCACCGGCCGTCGCGGATCCGAGTTCGAGGTTCACGGTGACGAAGCGCACGGCCGTCCGCTGGGTCGCGCTGAGTTGACCGTCGTCCGCGACCGCGAGCTGGTCCTTCTCTCCGCCGGCGCCCTGGTAGGTGAACAGGGGGACCTTGTCGGAGGTCGGCGACGCGATCGGTCCGCCCAGGCGGGTCGTACTGGTGACGGAGGGGCACGAGTAGTAGCCGTTGGCGTCCGCGCCGCACGCCGAGAGCTGCTGGACGAGCTGCCGCGACGTCGGGTCGACGAAGTACCGGGCGAGCACCGGTCGTTCGGCGGTGCGCTTGGCGATGTCCGGATCCTCGATCAGGTTGATGTACGCGTAGAACGTCAGGTCGGTCGGGGTGGCCTTGACGATCGCGCTGTCCGGCACGAGGCTCGAGGGCACGTCGCGGGTCGTGGCCGCGCGGAGGTAGCGGGACATCGCGTTGATCGCGTTCGTGGCCTGCCGGATGTTCGTGTCCGCGCTGGCGTTCGACGCGCTTCCCTTGATCGCCGCCACGAAGAACCCGGCGAGCGTCGCGAGGATGATGACGGTGACCGACGCCGCGACGAGCAGCTCGGCCATGCTGACCCCGCGGTCGTCGCGGTGCGCACGACGGAGCGCCCGCGCCACCATCACGGCGCCTTCCGCGGGTCGAGCGTGACGGTGTCGCCCCACTTGAAGACGAGGAAGCCGGCGTTGTTCGTCTGGCCGCCGCCGTTCGGGTAGCTGATCTTGTTCGACGCGGTCTGCACGATGTTCTTGCTGTTCGACGACGCCGTCGAACCCGGGCTCTTCGACTGGTAGATCGACCACGTGCCGTAGGGCAGGGCGATCCCGACGTTGCCCGCGGTGATGCCGGAGAACGTGAGCGTCTTGGGATCCGGGGCGTTGCACCCGGGGTCGAAGTCCGGCGCCGCACTGTCGCTCACCGCGGTGATGTACGGGTAGTCCTTGTCGACCGGGACGACCACGATGCCCATCGGCACGGTGACCTTCTTCGCGATGGGATCGACCACGCCCGCCGTGGCGTCCATCGCCTCCGGTGCCTTCCCGATCGCCCCGTTCGTCGCGGTCGTCCACTTGCCGGGGTTCGGGCTGAGGCACGTCGCGCTCCCGCCACCGTCGGCACTGACGTACGCGCCCGCCATGAACTGGTAGCCGTCCTGGTAGGGGAAGGCCTTGATCGTCCTCGGGGTGCCCGGGAACACGGAACTGCCGCCGACGCCGTTGTAGAGCGTGGTGCTGAGGTTGGTCGGCAGCTTCGCCGTCCCGCCCGGGTAGCTCGTGGCGTAGTCGACCTGGAACGTGTGCGCCTGGTCGTAGGTGAACGTCACGGCGGCGTCGGTACCGGCGGCCACCGTCACCGTCTTGTTCGTCGCGACGTCCTGCTGCGTGGTGTCGATCCCGCCCGGCGTCGATGCCGACACCGTGTAGCTCCCCGGCTGGACCTGCAGGGCGTAGGTGCAGCCCGAGCCGTCGGTCGGTGCGGGCTGCTTGACCGTCGCGCCCCCGCCGCCGGGGTTCGCCGCGATGGTGACGGGGATGCCCGCGGCCCCGGTCCCCGCGGCGTTGCGGATGGTGACGAGGATCGCTCCGGTCCCGTCGGCGTTGATTCGCGAGTTCGGGGCGACGAGGGTGTCGAGAGCCACGGAGAGGGGCTTGCCCTTGCCGTTCTGCCAGGACACCGTGCTGGTGATGCTCTTGTACGCGAGGGTCGTGCCGTCGGTCCCGCACGAGCTGGAGTTGCCCGCGCTGTCGACCCACTGGGTGGTGCGGGTCAGCACGTACTTCTGGCCGCCCACGGTCGACTCCAACCGCTCGTCCGTGGCTGTGGAGCGGATCTCGAACGGGTTCGCGTAGGACCGCAACTGGTCGAGGTCCTCGGACGCCAGGTTCAGCGCGGTCTGACGCGCGCGACTCTCCTGTGTCAGCACGAGGGCGTTCGTGATGCCGTAGGCGAGGCCGATCGACATGAGGGCGAAGACCATCATGGCCACCAGGACCTCGGTGATCGAGAAGCCGCCGTCAGCATGGAGACGCCGTTGCAGCGCGAGAAGAATGCTGCGCATGACTACTCCGTTCCTGGTTCTCGACGGCGTGCAGCCGAAGCCGCGACACCATGCGATGTCGCGGCCTCGGCTGGCATCAGGGTGATCAGGCCTTGCAGCCGGCAGGGATGTCGCCGACGGCCACCTTCGTGGTGCCGAGCTTGTCCGTCGCGTAGAAGTAGGTGTCGTTCGTGCTCTGCCCGATCACGCAGTACGTGCCCGTGCCCGTGTAGAGGGTCACCAGCTTGGTGTTGCTCGAAGCGGTGACGCCCGCGTCAGACCAGGTCTGCGTGCTGCCCGTGCCCGGCGATGCGGTCGAGACGGTGCCGGCCGCCGTGACGAGCTTGCCCGCCGTCGGCATCGCACCGAGGTTGGTCTGCACCGACACGACCGCGATCTTCGCGTTCGTCACGTCGGTCTGCGTCGCCGAGTCCTGCGCGTTCTTCTGCACACCCAGGTACACCGGGATGGCGATGGCGGCGAGGATGCCGATGATGATGACGACGACGAGGAGCTCGATCAGGGTGAAGCCCTTGTCGTTCTCTTCGAGGAGGCCCTTGCGGCGAGCATCGAGCTTGCCCATGAGTGCTGCGTACATTGTCTTCCACTCTTTCGGGAGTTGGGTGCGGAATGGGATCGGGGCTGTGCTCTGCCGCCACCGTCGAGCGTATTCAGGGGAGATTTTCCACATAATCCCGAGAACGGGGGCCAAACGGCAGGAAAATGCCCCCAGTACCGGGGGTCCGGTGTCGATGAATGCACCCCGATAGAGGGTCGTCGGCACCGGACGAGCGTGTGCGCGCACACGACGAACGCCCCCGACGGTCGGGGAATCCGAGGTGAACCGGGCGTCAGTGGATGAGCGAGGTGATCTGGAAGATCGGCAGGTAGAGGGCGACGATCATTCCACCGATGACCACACCCAGGAATGCGATGAGGAGTGGTTCGATCAATGACGTCAGCGCTTCTGTCGTCGATTCCACTTCGGCGTCGTAGAACATTGCAATCTTCTCGAGCATGATCTCCATCGAACCGGCGTCTTCGCCGACGGCGATCATCTGCGAGACCATCTGCGGGAAGACCGGTTCCTTGCCGAGCGGCTCCGAGATCGATTCGCCCTTGCGAACGGATTCCGCCACCCGCCCGAGCGCCCGCTCGACCACGAAGTTGTTGGACACCTCGCCGACGATCTTGAGCGCCTGCAGGATGGGCACACCGGCGCCGATCATGTTCGAGAAGTTCCGGGCGAACCGAGCGATGACGATCTTCTTGCTGAGCGGACCGAAGACCGGGAGCTTGAGCCGGATCGGGTCGAGGAACCCGCGGACCCGGTCGGTGTTCTTGTTCGCCCGGTACCAGATCCAGGTGACGGCGATCGCCACGGCGAGGATCGGGCCGACCCACACCATCGCGTGTGACGCGTAGACGAGCATCATCGTCGGGAGCGGGAGCTTGCCGCCCAGCGAGGAGAACATGTCCTGGAAGATCGGGACGATGAATATGAGCATGATGACGACGCTCAGCAGCGACATGATCAGGACGACGGTCGGGTAGGTCATCGCCGACTTGATGGTCGAGCGGAGCTTGTGCTCCTTCTCGAAGTTCGTCGCGATCGAGTCCATCGCCTTGTCGAGGAAGCCACCCGTCTCGCCGGCGCGGATCATGTTGATCATGATCGGGGGGAAGTCGACGGGGTACTTGGCGACGGCGTCCGAGAACGCGACACCCTGCTCGACCTCGTCGCGGACCTTGCCCAGGATGCCCTTGAGCTTCTTGTTCTCGGTCTGGTCCGCCAGGATCGTCAGGGCCCGCAGCAGGGAGAGTCCCGACGAGAGCATCGTCGAGGCCTGCCGAGCCATGATCGACAGGTCCTTGAGCCCGGCGTGCTTCTCGAACCCGGGGATCTTGATCTCGGTCTGCAGACCGGTGCCGGCCTTGACCTCGGCGAGCGAGATCGGCGAGATGCCCATGAGGCGGAGGCGCGCGACCGCGGCTCCCTCGCTCGCTGCGTCGAGCTTGCCCTTGACGAGCTTGCCGCCGCCGTCACGACCGCGGTAGTCGAATGCCAGTGACATCAGTAGCCCCCTGAGAACTTGTCGCCGAAGTCGATGCCGCTCGCGGCGATGGCGGACGCGGACTCCTCGGACGGCGACTCGACACGCTGGACCAGCCGGTCGAAGCCCTCCTCGTCGTGCACCTTCTCGAGCGCGGCCTTGCGGGTGATCGTGCCGACGTTGACCAGTTCGGCGAGGTCCTGGTCCATCGTGTGCATGCCCGTGTCGCGCCCGGCCTGCATGGCCGAGGTGATCTGGTACGTCTTGCCCTCGCGGATGAGGTTACCGATCGCCGGCGTGGTCTTCATGATCTCGGTCGAGACGACGCGGCCGACCCCGGTCGCCTTCGGCACGAGCGTCTGGCACACGACGCCCTCGAGCGTCGCGGCGAGCTGCGTGCGGATCTGCCCCTGCTGGTGCGGCGGGAACACGTCGATCACGCGGTCGATCGTGCCGGGCGCGCTCTGCGTGTGCAGGGTCGCGAAGACGAGGTGGCCGGTCTCGGCGGCGGTGAGCGCGACGGAGATGGTCTCGAGGTCGCGGAGCTCGCCGATGAGGATGACGTCGGGGTCCTGGCGGAGGACGTGCTTGAGCGCCCGCGCGAACGAGTGCGTGTCCGCACCGACCTCGCGCTGGTTGATGATCGCCTTCTTGTGCTCGTGCATGAACTCGATCGGGTCCTCGACCGTCACGATGTGGTCGGCACGGGTCTCGTTGACGAGGTCGATGAGCGCCGCCAGCGTGGTCGACTTGCCGGAACCGGTCGGACCGGTCACGAGCACGAGACCACGGGGCAGCTTCGCGAAGTCGCCGACCTGCTCGGGGATGCCGAGCTGCTTCAGCGTCTTGATCTTCGTCGGGATGATGCGGAAGGCGGCACCCCAGTTCCCGCGCTGCTGGTAGTAGTTCACGCGGAAGCGGTACTCGGGCGACAGCGAGTACGCGAAGTCGAGCTCCTGCTCGTGGTCGAACTGGCCGGCCTGCTCGGCGCTCAGCAGCGTCTTGAGTGCCGCGACGACCTTGTTCCGCGCCCACGGGCCTCCCGGCACGGCCGGTCGGAGCGAGCCGTCGACGCGCACGGTGGGCGCGGCGTCGGCGGTGACGTGGAGGTCGGACGCACCCTGGTAGACCACCTGGGCGAGCGCGGTGACCAGGTCGGCGTCCGCGACCTCGCGTGCGTGCCGGGTGAAGGCGATCTCGGCCTGCCCCTCGGGGGCACGGCCGCGCAGCGTGGCAGTGCTCGCGACCGGAGCACCGAGTGCCTCGGTCTCCGCCTGCGCGTAGCCGTACGAGGCCGTGGACGGCGGGACGGCGGCGGGGGGCGTCGCGGGGACGGAGTGCGGCTGCGCGACGGGCACGGCGACGGCCTGGCCGGTCGGAGCCGGCCAGGAGGCGGCGTCGCTCTGCAGGTCGTAGACCGGGCCGGCCGCGGCCGGGGCGGCCTGGTTGCCGTGCGCGGCGGGTGCCACCGGAGCCGAGCCGGCGGCGAGCCGGGCGGCACGGCGGCCGCCGATCTCGCCGGCGGGCTGCGCGGGGTGCCAACCCGCGACGGGCTCGCCCTCGGGCACGGAGATGTCGTAGACAGAATCGGTCATCGTCCCACTCCCACGCCTACGCGACCACGCGCAGGATCTCGTCGATGCTCGTCATCGCGAGCTTCGCCTTCTCGAAACCGTCCTGCCGGAGCGTGAGCATGCCCTGCTCCTGCGCCACCCGGCTGATCTCGGCGCTGGACGCCCGCGCCACCGCGAGCCGCTCGATCTCCTCGGTCACGGTCATCACCTCGTGCAGGGCGATGCGGCCGCGGTACCCGGTGTTCGAGCAGACGGCGCAACCGACCGGCCCGAAGAGCGCCGGCGCCTGGTCGCCCGGCGCGATGAAGCCCATCGCGACGAGCTGCTCGGCGCTGTACACCGAGGGCGCCTTGCAGCGGTCGCAGAGGCGGCGTGCGAGACGCTGCGCGACCACCGAGTCGAGCGCGGACCCGACGAGGAACGGCTCGATGTCCATCTCGGTCAGTCGTGTCACGGCCGAGGGGGCGTCGTTCGTGTGCAGGGTCGAGAGCACGAGGTGGCCGGTCAGCGAGGCCTCGATCGCGATCTGCGCGGTCTCGTGGTCACGGATCTCACCGAGGAGCACGACGTCCGGGTCGGAGCGCAGGATCGAGCGCAGCGCGGACGCGAACGTCAGGCCCGCCTTCGGGTTGACCTGCACCTGGTTGATGCCGCCCATCCGGTACTCGACCGGGTCCTCGACGGTGATGACGTTGATCTCGGGCTTCGCGACGGCGTTCAGCGTCGTGTACAGGGTCGTCGACTTGCCCGAACCGGTGGGGCCGGTCACGAGGATCATGCCGTACGGCTTGGAGTACGAACGTCGGTAGGCCTCGGCGTTCTGCTCGAGCAGGTTGAGGTCCTTGAGCGTCAGCGAGGTGTTCGTGTTGTCGAGGATCCGCATGACGACCTTCTCGCCCCACACGGTCGGCAGAGTCGCCACGCGGAGGTCGATCTGCCGGCCGCCGTGCCGCACCGACATGCGGCCGTCCTGCGGCTTGCGTCGCTCGGCGATGTCGATGTCGCTCATGATCTTCAGGCGGCTGATGACGCCGTTCTGGATGTTCTTCGGTGCCGGGGCCATCTCGTGCAGCACGCCGTCGATGCGGTAGCGGACGCGCACCTCGTGCTCGCCGGGCTCGATGTGGATGTCGGACGCGTGGTCCTGGATCGCCTGCGAGACGAGCAGGTTCACGAACCGGACGATCGGGACGTCGTCGAGCGAGCCGTCGGTCAGGTCGGCCTGCTGCTGTGCCTGCGCGCCCGCTTCCTCACCCATCGACGAGGTCAGGTCGCTGAGCTCGTCGTCGGCGCGCAGGTAGCGGTCGAGCGCGGCCTGCAGGTCACGCTCCTCGACCTGCAGCGGCTTGACGGTCCGGCCGGAGGCGGCGCGGGCGTCGTCGATGGCGAGGACGTTGGTGGGGTTCACCATGGCCAGGACGAGCGTCTCGCCCTCGAACCCGATGCCGAGCACCCCGTGCCGACGGCACAGTGCCGCGGGCAGCATCGACACCGCGGTGCCGTCGACCGGGTAGTCGGTCAGCGGGACGGTCCGGGAGTTGTGCGACGCGGCGCGGGCGGTGACGAACTGCGCCTCGCTCACGACCCCTTGGTCGACGAGGGTGCGGATCGCGCGCTCGTCGATCTCCTCGTCCCCGGTCATGGCGTCGAGGTGCTCGATCGGGAGCGCGCCGTTGAGGATGAGGATCTCGGACAGCGTGGCCATGTGCCCCGCACCTCCTTGGACTCGCTGGTGCGAGGGTCTTCGGGTAGTGCGCCGCCAGGGACGCGACGCCCGATCACGGTACTTGCGCGACAGTCGTCGAATGCAGTCCCACAACGAGGGGGCGGGGCCGCGAGGGGTGGCCCCAGTGCGGGGGTACCGGTGGGTATCGGGCTGCACGGAGGTGGTCGTCATGTCGGGATCATCGCGCTCTGCACGCCCCGACGAGCGGCCCGGGGACGGTCCTGTGGAGGCGGGTCCGGAGGGCGATCCTGTGCAGGAAGACCCTCGACGCGCGGGCCACCGGCGGGACATGATGGGGCATGGACATCACGAGCGTGACCGTGGGGTTGCCCGTCTCCGACATCGAGGCGTCCTGCCTCTGGTACGGCGCCGTGTTCCAGCGCTCCGACCCGGACCTCGAGCCGGAGGACGGCGTCGTCGAGTACGAGATCGGCGGCATCTGGCTGCAGCTGTTCCGGGCGACGGACGCCGAGCAGCGTCCCGCGACCGTCCGCTTCGGCGTCGACGACGTCCGCGCGCAGCACGCCCGCATCGGTTCGCTCGGCATCGACGTCGGCCCGGTGGAGTGCGTCGACGGCGCGGTCGACTGGTTCGACGTCCGCGACCCCGACGGCAACGTGCTCAGCCTGTACTCGCTGGTCGACGAGAAGGGCCGCACCGCCTGACGGCGGGACCACCTGACGGCCGGGAGGCACGGGGCGGGCCCGCACCGCGCCTCCCGGCCGCCACCGGTACCGTCCGGCAACGAGGAAGGCCCCCGCATCCGAGGATGCGGGGGCCTTCTGGGTTCAACTCACACTCAGTTGTAGGTCCCGGGCGTGAAGTCGTCCGACGAGAAGCTGTCGAAGTCGACGAAGCTCAGGTCGGCGTCCGAGAACGAGGAGTCGTCGGCGAAGATGCGGTTGGGGTACCGCTCCGCCTTGGCTTCCTCGGTCGCGGCGACGTCCACGTCACGGTACCGGCTGAGGCCCGTCCCGGCGGGGATGAGCTTACCGATGATGACGTTCTCCTTGAGGCCGACGAGGTGGTCCTGCTTGCCCTCCATGGCCGCCTGCGTGAGGACGCGGGTGGTCTCCTGGAAGGACGCGGCGGACAGCCACGACTCGGTCGCGAGGGACGCCTTCGTGATGCCCATGACCTCCTGGCGAGCCGAGGCGGTCTTGCGACCCTCCTGCAGCGCCGCACGGTTCAGCGCGTTGTAGCGCGACCGGTCGACGAGCTCACCCGGCAGCAGGTCGGTGTCGCCGTGGTCGACGACGGTGACCTTGCGGAGCATCTGGCGGACGATGACCTCGATGTGCTTGTCGTGGATCGGCACGCCCTGCGAGCCGTACACGTCCTGCACACCGTTGACGAGGTGCTTCTGGACCTCACGCACACCCTTGACCCGGAGGACCTCCTTCGGGTCCACCGTGCCGGCGATGAACTGCTCGCCGAGCTCGACGTGCTGGCCGTCCTCGATGAGGAGGGTCGCACGCTTGAGCACCGGGTAGATGAACGGCTCGTCGCCGTTGTCCGGCGTGAGGATGATCCGACGACCCTTGTCCGTGTCCTCGATCGTGACGCGGCCGGGGGCCTCGGCGATCGGGGACGCGCCCTTCGGGGTGCGGGCCTCGAAGAGCTCCGTCACGCGGGGCAGACCCTGCGTGATGTCGTCGGCCGAGGCCGAACCACCCGTGTGGAAGGTGCGCATCGTCAGCTGGGTACCGGGCTCACCGATGGACTGGGCGGCGATGATGCCGACCGCCTCGCCGATGTCGACGAGGTTGCCCGTGGCGAGCGAACGGCCGTAGCACTTCGCGCAGACACCGACGGCCGACTCGCAGGTCAGGACCGAGCGCACCTTGATGCTCTCGACACCGGCGGCGAGCAGCGTGTCCAGCAGGACGTCACCGACGTCCTCGCCGGCCTCGGCGACCTGGGTGCCCGAGGCGTCGGACGCCGGGGTGGCCAGGGTGCGCGAGTACACGGTGTTCTCGACGCGCGGGTCGCGGACGAGGGCGCCGTCGGCACCCACGGTCGCGATCGGCAGCTCGAGGCCACGGGTCGTGCCGCAGTCGTCCTCACGGATGATGACGTCCTGCGAGACGTCGACGAGACGACGCGTCAGGTAACCCGAGTCGGCCGTACGGAGAGCCGTGTCGGCCAGACCCTTGCGGGCACCGTGCGTGGCGATGAAGTACTCCGCCACGGTCAGGCCCTCGCGGTACGAGTTGATGATCGGGCGGGCGATGATCTCGCCCTTCGGGTTGTTCACCAGACCACGCATACCGGCGATGTTGCGCACCTGCAGCCAGTTACCACGAGCACCCGACGACACCATGCGGTTGATGGTGTTGTCGACGGGGAAGTTGTCGCGCATCTCCTGCGCGATCTCGTTCGTGGCCTCGGTCCAGATCTTGATCAGGTCGGCGCGGCGCTCCGCGTCGGTGATGAGACCCTTGTCGAACTCGCCCTGGACCTTGGCGGCCTGGACCTCGTAGCCCGCGATGATCTCCTTCTTGCGAGGAGGCGTCACGACGTCCGAGAGCGCCACGGTCACACCGGAGCGCGTGCCCCAGTAGAAGCCCGCGTCCTTGATCCGGTCCAGCGCGGCGGCCGTCTCGGTCTTGGAGTAGCGCTCGGCGAGGTCGTTGACGATCGCGGAGAGGGTGCCCTTGTCGGTGACGCGCTGGACGAACGGGTAGTCCGCCGGCAGCGTCTCGTTGAAGAGCGCGCGGCCCAGGGTGGTCTCGAGGAGGATCGGCTGACCGACCTCGTAGCCCTCCGGTGCCTCGCCCTCGGCGAAGTGGACACCCGACATGCGGATCTTCACCATCGCGTTGAGGTGCAGCGTGTTCTGGTCCTTCGCGAGGATCGCCTCGGCGACGGAGGAGAACGCACGGCCCTCGCCCGTCGCACCCTCGCGCACCGTCGTGAGGTGGTGCAGACCGATGATCATGTCCTGCGCGGGCAGGGTCACCGGACGGCCGTCGGACGGCTTGAGGATGTTGTTCGAGGCGAGCATCAGGATGCGGGCCTCGGCCTGGGCCTCGACCGACAGCGGCAGGTGCACGGCCATCTGGTCACCGTCGAAGTCCGCGTTGAACGCAGCACACACGAGCGGGTGGAGCTGGATGGCCTTGCCCTCGACGAGCTGCGGCTCGAACGCCTGGATGCCCAGACGGTGCAGCGTCGGCGCACGGTTCAGCAGCACGGGGCGCTCGCGGATGATCTCCTCGAGCACGTCCCACACCTGCGGACGCGAACGCTCGACCATGCGCTTGGCCGACTTGATGTTCTGCGCGTGCGACAGGTCGATGAGGCGCTTGATGACGAACGGCTTGAACAGCTCGAGCGCCATCTGCTTCGGCAGACCGCACTGGTGGAGCTTGAGCTGCGGGCCGACGATGATGACCGAACGGCCCGAGTAGTCGACGCGCTTGCCGAGCAGGTTCTGGCGGAAACGACCCTGCTTGCCCTTGAGCATGTCGCTCAGGGACTTCAGGGCGCGGTTGCCGGTACCCGTGACCGGACGACCACGACGACCGTTGTCGAACAGCGCGTCGACCGCTTCCTGCAGCATGCGCTTCTCGTTGTTCACGATGATCTCGGGGGCACCGAGGTCGAGCAGGCGGCGGAGACGGTTGTTGCGGTTGATCACACGACGGTAGAGGTCGTTGAGGTCCGACGTGGCGAAGCGGCCACCGTCGAGCTGCACCATCGGGCGGAGCTCCGGCGGGATGACCGGCACGACGTCGAGCACCATCGCGGCCGGCGAGTTGCCGGTGGCGAGGAAGGAGCTGACGACGCGCAGGCGCTTGATCGCGCGGATCTTCTTCTGGCCCTTGCCCTCGGCGATCTGCAGACGCAGCGCCTCGGCCTCGGCGGCCAGGTCGAAGGCTTCGAGCCGCAGCTTGATCGCCTCGGCGCCCATGTAGGCGTCGAAGTAGATCCCGAAGCGGTCCTGGAGCTCGTGGAACACGGCGTCCTCGGGCTTGAGGTCGCCGACCTTGAGGTTGCGGAAGTCCTCCCACACGCGCTCGAGGCGGGTGATGTCCTCGTCGAAGGACTTGCGGACCTGGGACATCTCCTTCTCGGCGGTGTCCTTGGTCCGGCGCTTCACGTCGGCCTTGGCGCCCTCCTCCTCGAGCGCTGCGAGGTCGTCCTCGAGCTTCTTGAGGCGGTCGGCGATGATCGAGTCGCGCTGACCCTCGAGGTTCTTGATCTCGAGGCGCATCTCGTTCTCGAGACCGGGCATGTCGGCGTGACGGCCCTCTTCATCGATGTCGATGATCATGTACGCCGCGAAGTAGATGACCTTCTCGAGGTCCTTCGGCGCCATGTCGAGGAGGTAGCCGAGGCGCGACGGGACGCCCTTGAAGTACCAGATGTGCGTGACGGGCGCGGCGAGCTCGATGTGGCCCATGCGCTCACGGCGGACCGAGGACTTGGTGACCTCGACGCCGCAGCGCTCGCAGACGATGCCCTTGAAGCGGACCCGCTTGTACTTGCCGCAGGCGCACTCCCAGTCGCGGGACGGACCGAAGATCTGCTCACCGAACAGACCGTCCTTCTCGGGCTTCAGGGTGCGGTAGTTGATGGTCTCCGGCTTCTTGACCTCGCCGTACGACCACTGACGGATGTCCTCGGCGGTCGCGAGGCCGATCCGGATGGCGTCAAATGACGTTGCTTCGAGCAATGTTCTTCTCTCTTGCTGAGTTCGAAACGTGTTCGGTACGGGCCGGCTCAGATGTCGTCGACGGACGACGACTCGAACCGCGAGGAGATGTTGATGCCGAGCTCTTCAGCGGCACGGAAGACCTCGTCGTCCGTGTCGCGGAGGCTGACCGCCTGGCCGTCCGCCGAGAGGACCTCGACGTTCAGGCAGAGCGACTGCATCTCCTTCATGAGGACCTTGAACGACTCGGGGATGCCGGGTTCCTGGATGTTCTCGCCCTTGACGATCGCCTCGTAGACCTTCACGCGGCCGAGGATGTCGTCGGACTTGATCGTCAGGAGCTCCTGGAGGGCGTAGGCGGCGCCGTACGCCTCGAGCGCCCACACCTCCATCTCACCGAATCGCTGGCCACCGAACTGCGCCTTACCACCCAGCGGCTGCTGCGTGATCATCGAGTACGGACCGGTCGAACGGGCGTGGATCTTGTCGTCGACCAGGTGGTGCAGCTTGAGGATGTACATGTAGCCGACCGAGACGGGCTCCGGGAACGGCTCGCCGGAGCGGCCGTCGAAGAGCTGCGCCTTGCCGGAGGAGCCGATCAGGCGCTCCCCGTCGCGGTTCGGGAGGGTGCTGTCGAGGAGGCCCTCGATCTCACGCTCGTACGCACCGTCGAACACCGGGGTGGCGACCTTCGTGCCGGGCTCGGCGCTGTGCGCCGCTTCCGGCAGGGCCGATGCCCACTCCTGGATGCCCTCGACGTTCCAGCCCTGCTTCGCGAGCCACCCGAGGTGGATCTCGAGGACCTGGCCGAAGTTCATGCGGCCGGGGACGCCGAGCGGGTTGAGCACGATGTCGACCGGGGTGCCGTCCGCGAGGAACGGCATGTCCTCGACCGGCAGGATCGTCGAGATGACGCCCTTGTTGCCGTGACGACCGGCGAGCTTGTCACCCGCGGTGATCTTGCGCTTCTGGGCGATGTAGACGACCACGCGCTGGTTGACGCCCGAGCCGAGCTCGTCGTCGCCGTCCTGCGCGTCGAAGACCTTGACGCCGATGATCGTGCCCTCTTCACCGTGGGGCACCTTCAGCGAGGTGTCGCGCACCTCGCGCGACTTCTCGTTGAAGATCGCGCGGAGCAGGCGCTCCTCGGCGGAGAGCTCGGTCTCGCCCTTCGGCGTGACCTTGCCGACCAGGATGTCGCCGGGGCGGACCTCGGCACCGATGCGGATGATGCCGCGCTCGTCGAGGTCGGCCAGGAGGTCCGGGCTGACGTTCGGGAGGTCGCGGGTGATCTCCTCCTTGCCGAGCTTCGTGTCGCGGGCGTCGACCTCGTACTCCTCGATGTGGATCGAGGAGAGCGTGTCGTCCTTCACGAGGTTCTGCGACAGGATCATCGCGTCCTCGTAGTTGTAGCCCTCCCACGGCATGAACGCGACGAGGAGGTTCTTGCCGAGCGCGAGCTCGCCGTTCTCCGTCGCGGGACCGTCGGCGATGACCTCGCCCTGCTCCACGCGCTCGCCTGCGGAGACGATGACGCGGTGGTTGTAGCTCGTGCCCTGGTTCGAGCGGTCGAACTTGCGCAGGTAGTAGGTCTGCGTGCCGCCCTCGTCGAGCTGCAGGGTCACGGCGTCGGCCGAGACCTCGGAGACGACACCGGCCTTGTCGGCGGTGACGACGTCACCGGCGTCGATGGCGGTGTAGCCCTCCATGCCGGTGCCGACGAGCGGCGACTCGGAGCGGAGGAGCGGCACGGCCTGGCGCTGCATGTTCGCACCCATGAGGGCGCGGTTCGCGTCGTCGTGCTCGAGGAACGGGATGAGCGAGGTCGCGACCGACACCATCTGGCGCGGCGAGACGTCCATGTAGTCGACCTCGTCCTTGCCGACGAGCTCGACCTCGCCGCCCTTCTTCCGGACGAGCACCTTGTCGTCCTGGAAGTGGAAGGAGTCGGTGAGCGGCGCGTTGGCCTGGGCGACGACGAAGTCGTCCTCCTCCGACGCGGTCAGGTAGTCGATCTGCGTCGTGACCTGGCCGTCGACGACGCGACGGTACGGGGTCTCGATGAAGCCGAAGGAGTTGATCCGACCGAACGACGCGAGCGAGCCGATCAGGCCGATGTTCGGGCCTTCCGGGGTCTCGATCGGGCACATGCGGCCGTAGTGCGACGGGTGGACGTCGCGGACCTCGACGCCGGCACGCTCACGGGACAGACCACCCGGGCCGAGGGCCGACAGGCGACGCTTGTGCGTCAGACCCGCGAGCGGGTTGTTCTGGTCCATGAACTGCGACAGCTGGGACGTCCCGAAGAACTCCTTGATCGCGGCGACGACCGGACGCACGTTGATGAGCGTCTGCGGCGTGATCGCCTCGATGTCCTGCGTGGTCATGCGCTCGCGGACGACGCGCTCCATGCGGGACAGACCCGTGCGGACCTGGTTCTGGATGAGCTCGCCGACGGCGCGGATGCGACGGTTGCCGAAGTGGTCGATGTCGTCCACGTCGAGGCGGAGCTGGACGGGCTCGCCGTCGCGGACGCCGTCGAGGTTCGTCTTCTCGGCGTGCAGCGAGACGAGGTACTTGATCGTGCGGACGATGTCCTGCACGGAGAGCACCGAGTCCGACAGCGGCGCGTCGATGCCGAGCTTGCGGTCGAGCTTGTAGCGACCGACCTTCGCCAGGTCGTAGCGCTTCGGGTTGAAGTAGAAGTTGTCGAGGAGCGCACGCGCGGCCTCGGCGGCGACCTGCTCGCCCGGACGCAGCTTGCGGTAGATGTCCTTGAGCGCCTCTTCCTTCGTGAGGACGGCGTCCTTCTCGAGCGTCGACTCGATCGAGGCGAAGCCCTGGAACTCCTCCATGATCTCCTCGCTCGTCAGGCCGAGGGCCTTGAGGAAGACGGTCACGGACTGCTTGCGCTTGCGGTCGATGCGCACGCCCACCTGGTCGCGCTTGTCGATCTCGAACTCGAGCCAGGCACCGCGCGAGGGGATGATGCGCGCGGAGTAGATGTCCTTGTCGGACGTCTTCTCCTGCTGGCGCTCGAAGTACACGCCCGGCGAGCGGACGAGCTGCGAGACGACGACGCGCTCGGTGCCGTTGATGATGAACGTGCCGCGCTCGGTCATGAGCGGGAAGTCACCCATGAAGACGGTCTGCGTCTTGATCTCACCGGTCATGTGGTTCATGAACTCGGCGTTGACGTAGAGCGGCGCGGCGTAGGTCTTGCCACGCTCCTTGCACTCGTCGATGGAGTACTTCGGGTCCTCGAGCTCCGGGGACGTGAACGAGAGCTGCATGGTCTCGCCGAGGTCCTCGATCGGGGAGATCTCCTCGAAGATCTCCTCGAGGCCGGAGTGCAGCGCGAGGTCGGTGCGACCCTGCTCCTGTCCTTCGGCGAGGCGGGCCTTCCAGACG
The DNA here is from genome assembly GCF_903970945.1 of Curtobacterium sp. ME26. Taxonomy (NCBI): domain Bacteria; kingdom Bacillati; phylum Actinomycetota; class Actinomycetes; order Micrococcales; family Microbacteriaceae; genus Curtobacterium; species Curtobacterium sp. ME26. The sequence goes on along the minus strand of NZ_CAJCKG010000002.1, from coordinate 20,694 downwards.
TCGTTGCCGACGAGCCAGTCGAAGCTCTCCGTCTGGAGGGCGAGCAGATCAGGAACCGTGAGGGTGTCCGTGATCTTGGCGAACGAGAGTCGCGAGTGGTTGCGACCGTTCTTGGGGTTGGTGGATGCGTTGGGCGCAGCAGCCAAGGGTGTGACCTCCGGTAGGCCCCGTCGGGCCGGTACTGACGAGCAGCACGTAGGTGAGTGGATTGATCGCTCGGCGCGACCCCGGGACCGACGCACGTTGTACCCCGCGACCTGCACGCCAGGGGGCGTGCCTGCCGGTGGGCTGTGCGAAGATCAGTGAGCGGGTCCCGCCGCCATATACGGGACCGGCTGACCAGGGCGCGTGTTCGACCGCAATATGACGACACACGAATGCCAGGGAGCGCGAACTGCAAGCATAGGTCGCCCTGCGTGCGCTGTCCAGTCCTGGCTTGACCGGATTCGCCAGAGGCGTGTATAAGCACACCGACCACCCTGCGGAGGGCGACACGGGGTGCCGCGGTTGCCGATGCTCAGGCGGCCAGGGCGAGCACCAGCCGCTCCGGGTGCTCGGCCCGCACGAAGGTCACGCGCCCGCGGTCGTCCGTGATGCGCACGCCGCGACCGGGCGTCAGGATGAGCGCCCGGACCCCGCGGTGCAGCCGGAGCCCGATACCGCCGTAGGTCCGCGCGTCGGCCTCGACGACGGTCACCTCGGCGATGCGACGGCGGGCGATGCGGCGCGCGGGCAGCGGCCGGAAGCCCAGGACGACGTCGGTCTCGGTCACCGCGATCCGCGACCGGGCGAGCAGCAGCAGCGCCCCGGCGACGAGCGCGACGACGCCCGGCACCAGCAGGGCGACCTCGGGCGCGTCCCCCGGCCAGCCGAGGACGGCCGCCGTGAGCACGAAGCCTGCGAGCAGGAGGGTCGCGCCGAGCAGCCGCATCCACGCGGGCGCCGTCTCGCCGTCGCTGGTCGGCGCGGGATGCCGGGGACGGGACGCGTCGACGGGCAGCGGCCGGGAGGCGCGGGTCGCCCGGTCGGGTCGGGTCGGGTCGACGAGGGGGTGCGTGGGCACGCTGACGGTGTCGGTCACGGGGACTCCAGGGGTGGATCCGGTCCGCGTGCCGCGCAGGGTGGGGTCCGGGCGCACGCGTGGGGGCGGTGCGCCGTCGCACGGGGCGGCGCACCGGGACGCGCGCCGTCGGCGGGGCGGGACCGTGCCGTGCGGCACCCGTGTGGGGAGGGTGCCGATCGGCGGCCGGTCGGGGCCGCGCCGTGGTCACGACGACGGGTGCGGAACTCCTGCGTCCGGCGCTGCCGGGCGGAGTACTCGACACCTGTCGGGTGACGACCGGGTGAACGGTACGTGACGATCCTCGACGCCGGCTGGGTGGTGTCGCCGGGTGGTGCCACCGGGTGGTGGTCAGCGGAGGACGAGGGCCACGGCCTCGGCACGGGTCCGCACACCGAGCTTCGCGAAGACCTGGTTGACGTACGACTTCACGGTCGGCACCGTCAGGAACAGCTCCGCGGCGATCTCCGGGTTCGTCCGGCCGTCGGCGATGCGCTCGAGGACGTCGGCCTCGCGCGGGGTGAGCGCGGGGAACCGGTCGCGTAGTCCGGTCCGGCGGCCCTCGTCCGACGGTGTCGCCGCGTGCCCTCCCCCGGCCAGCCGCGCGACGAGCCGGGCCCCGACGCCGGCGTCGAAGGTCGCCTGGCCCGTGGCGACCGCACGGACGGCCGTGGCGAGCTCGGCCCGGCCGGCGTCCTTGGTCAGGTACCCGCGGGCGCCCGCCCGGAGCGCCCCGACGATCGACTCGTCGTCGGCGTAGGTGGTGAGCACGAGCACCGCGACCCCGGGGTGCGCGGCCGTGATCGCCGCCGTCGCGGTCGGACCGTCCGTGCCCGGCATGCGCAGGTCCATGAGCACGACGTCCGGCGGGTCGGCCGCGACCATCGCGACCGCCTCGGCGCCGTCGGTCGCCTCGCCGACGACCTCGAGGTCGGGCACGAGCGAGAGCACCGTCACCAGGCCGTCCCGGACGATGGCCTGGTCGTCCACCACGAGCACGCGGATCGTCACCCGGTCACCGCCGGGACCCGCATCGCGACGACGAACGAGCCGTCGACCGGCCCGGCCTCGACCGATGAACCGTCGCCGAGCTCCGCGAACCGTTCCCGCATCCCGGCGAGACCGTGCCCGTCGGCGGCGGCACCGTCCGTCTCGTCGGGAGCCGCGCCGGAGCCGTCGAGGGCGTTCGACACCGTCACCCGCACGGCGGGACCGTCCCGGTCGACGGACAGCACCACGGGACGGCCGGGGGCGTGCCGGCGGGCGTTGCTCAGTGCCTCCCGGGCGGCCGCGACCACGACGTGCCGGTGGGCCGCGTCGACGGCGGTGAGCGCCGTGTCCCCACACGTCGTGACGGTCCCGCCGAACGAGCGGTGGGCGGCGACCAGGCCGGCGAGGTCCGTCGACTGCGCGGGTGCCGCGGGGACGGTGTCCTCGCGCAGGGCGTGCACGGCCCGCCGTGCCTCGGCGAGACCGCTGGCGGCGAGGGCCCGCGCGTCGCCCGCGCGCCGGGTGGCCTCGTCGACGCGGCCGGCCTCGAGCAGGGCCTCCACGGCGTCGAGCTGGAGCACGAGGCCGCCGAGGGAGTGGGCGAGAACGTCGTGGACCTCGCGGGCGGTGCGCGACCGGTCCGCCAGGAGCTCGGCGCGCTGCCGCTCGACCTCGGCACGGCGCGTGCGCTCCTCGACGATCCGGGCCTGCCGTCGGCTGAACCCGACCACGGCGGCGAGGAGCAGCCCGGCGCCGGCGCCGAGCACGGTGCCGACGGGTGCGTCCGTGACGGCGGCGGTGGCCGCGACCACCACGAGCGACACGGTGGCGGCGACCGGTCCGTCCCACACCGGGCGGGACCGACTCGCACCGAGGGCCACGACGGCCACGATCGGCACGGCGACCACCACCGCGCCCGACGGCACGACGACGGCCGACCCGGCGAGGACCATGCCCCAGGTCGCGACGAGCCGCACGCGCTCGGAGCGGGCGGCGACCCGCAGCGCCCACGCGGCGAGCGCCACGGTCTCCAGGACCCACACCCACGCGGGTGCGTCCCCGGCGAGCGCGGTCCGGACGACCCAGTACGTCACGACGGCGATGCCGAGGAGGTTGAGCACGGGGGCGAGCGCGGAGCCGGGGCGGTCCTGCCCGGGCTCGGCGCGCACGGCGCTGGACTCGTGCGGGCCGGTGGTCACCGGACCATCATGCCGCGCGCGGTGTGCGGGATCCGCTGGTCGACGACGAGGGCGCGGGCGGCCCGGTTCAGCGCCAGGACGAGCAGGACCGCCCCCGTCGACGTGAGCAGGTGCGCGCCGAGGTGCCCGCCGACGACGTCGAGCCCGATGCGGACGACGACGACGAGGACCCAGAGCCCGGCTCCGGCCCAGCCCGTGCGCGCCTGCAGCGTCCGGCCGTGGTCGTCCGGCGTCGGGGCGGTGCGGAAGCGGGTCATCGCGCCCATCGCCAGTCCGGCGGCGGCGGAGACCAGGGCCTCGACGCCGAGCAGGAGGACGTCGAGCGTGGTCACCACGGCGACGGACTGCGCGAGCACGACCACCCCGACCACGCCGAGCACGATCGGCGTCCGCCAGACCCGTGCGGGGTCGAGGGAGCGCCAGGTGGCCTGACGGTACGCCAGGAAGCCGACGAGGACGATGCCGACGACGGTGTTCGCGAGCAGCTGGGCGGTCATGGTGTGCCTTCCGGGAGCGGGGTCCGGCGGGGGTCCCCGACCGGTGGAACCAGCCTCGCGAGCGGACCGCGACGGGCACACCACCCACGGGTGGTGGTCCGGGTGGGGATCGACGGTGGTGTTCCATGGGGGCATGGCTGATGCGTTCGACGGGTTCCGGATCGGTGCGGGCTGGGCGTCGGTGGAGCCGGACCGGCACCGACCGGGCTCGTTCACGCTCGTCGTGGACGGGACGCCGCAGTCGCACGTCGACCTCGAGGACCCCACGCACCTGGCCTTCGAGTACATCCGGCGGATCGGGCACGCGATCGACCTGCTGCCGGAGGGGCCGGTCACGGCGCTGCACCTCGGCGCCGGTGCCCTGACGCTGCCCCGCTACGTCGCGGTCACCCGCCCGGGCTCGCGGCAGCAGGTCGTCGAGCTCGAGCGCGACCTCGTCGAGCACGTCCGCGAGGTCCTGCCGTTCCCCCGCGGCGCGTCGATCCGGGTGCGGTACGGCGACGCCCGCGAGGTGCTCGGCAAGCTGCCCGCCGGCCTCCGCGGGACGGTCGACCTGGCGGTCGTCGACGTCTTCGGCGGCTCGCAGATCCCCGCACACGTGACGAGCGTCGAGTTCTACCGGAGCGTCGCCGAGTTCCTCTCCCCCACCGGGATCGTCGCGGTGAACGTCGCCGACGGTGCGGGCCTCGCCTTCGCGCGGGGACAGGCCGCGACGCTCCAGGCCGTGCTGCCCTCGGTCGCCGCCGTCGCCGACACCGGGATGCTCAAGGGGCGGCGCTTCGGCAACATCGTGCTGCTCGGGTCGAAGGCCGACCTGCCGCTGGCGGACATGCCCCGGCGGTACTCGTCCGACCCGATGCCCGCCAAGGTCGTGCACGGCCAGGAGCTGCGGGCGTTCACGGCCGGGGCGCCGATCGTGACGGACCAGACGGCGGTCGCGTCGCCGGAGCCGAACCGCAGCGTGTTCGGCGGCTGACCGCGCGGTCGCGACGCGACCGCCCACCGGACGGGAGGCACGGGGCGGTCGTGCGCCGCGCCTCCCGTCCGACGGCGGTCACCGCACCCGCCCGCCGCACCTGAACGTTCCCGGCGGTCGGCTGCCAGGATGGGGCGACGACCGCGCAGCAGCGCGACCGAGCAAGGGAGCCCCCTGATGACGAACGACGACCGGAGCAACGACGACCGGACGGGCGGCGGCGACGCGCCGGTCTGGGGCCGTCCCCAGGACCACGACCGGTCGGACGCCGACCGGAGCGGCTCGGACCAGGACCGGCCGCGCTACGGCGAGTACGACCAGCAGCAGCCGCGGTACGGCGAGCGCGACCAGCAGCAGCAGCCGCCGCGCTACGGGCAGCAGGACCAGCAGCAGTACGGGCAGCAGCAGTACGGGCAGCAGGACGACCGTCGGGCGGACTCCCCGACCTGGGGTGAGCACCAGGGCTCGCACCAGCCGTACGCGGCGTCGTCCGCCCCGGCCAGTGCCGGGGGCCCGTCGTGGCACCAGGCCGAGGAACCGAAGCGCAAGAAGAAGACCGTCGGCGTCGTGGCCTTCGTCCTCGGGCTCGCCTCGCTCGTCCTCGGCGTCGTCGGCGGGTACCTGATGGGCACCGCCCTCGCCAGCAGCAACGTCCTCGGCGAGATCGCCCGCAACGGCAGCAACGGCTCGGTGGAGCAGCAGCAGCAGCTCCAGCAGCAGCTGATGAGCGACCCCGCCGTGATGGGCCAGCTCGGCGGCGGCCTCGTCGTCGTCGGCATCGCCGCGATCCTCGGCCTCTGGGCGCTCGTGCAGGGCATCATCGCCGCCGTGGTGAACCGCGGCCGTGGCTGGGGCGTCTTCGCGATCGTCCTCGCGGTGGTCGCCACCATCGCGACCTTCGGCACGTACATCGGCGTCGCCGCCGCAGCGGCGGTGAACGGCGCGAACTGAGCGTCCGCACACGCGTCCCCGACGGCCCGTCCCGCAGCAGCGGGGCGGGCCGTCGGTCCGTTCTCGTGCCCCCCGTGCGCGTGGCACCGCCCGCTCACGGGAGCACGCGGTTACCCTCGAACCGATGTCCCTCCCGCCCGACGACAGCCAGCAGCCCGACCGCGCCGACCGCGCCCGGGAACCCCGTCACGCCGCTCCGGCCGGCTCGGCGCCCGTCACCGCGGGCGTGAGCCCGGGGAGCACCTTCGCGCCGATCAGCCTGCGGCCGGCGGTCGACGCCGACGCCGTGCAGCAGCGCCTCCGTGACCTCGGCCAGAGCCGGAGCACGGACGCCCTGGCCGAACGTGCGGAGCTGCTCCGACTGCTCGGCCGACTCGACGAGTCGCTCGTGGTCGCGGAGGAGGTCTTCCGCCTGACGATGTTCACCGGCGAGCGCTCGGACAAGGTCGCGGCCCGCATCCGTCGTGCGCACGTGCTGCACGACCTCGGCCGCCACGAGCGCGCCGCCACCGAGGCCGCGATGGCCCGCGACACCGCGCGGACCGAGGAGTGGCCGGAGCTCGAGGGCGCCGCCGCCGAGCTCGAGGGCTGGTCGCTGTTCGAGCTCTCCCGCTTCGAGGAGGCCCGCTCCGCGCTCTCGCGGGCGTACCAGGCCTTCCGGCAGGCCGGCGCCCCGTCGGAGCGCACCGAGGCGCTCCGCACCGCGGTCGAGGCCGCGCTCCGGGCCTCGGTCGCCCAGCCGAAGGCCGCCGACGACCGGCCCCGCAGCGCCCGGGACGTCGCCGCGCGCCGGGCCGAGGACGACGCACCGTCCGCGCGTGCGGCCGAACCCGTGCAGCAGGACCCGCCGGTCCGCCGTCGGGTGCTCGGCGCACCGGACGCGGCACGCACCGAGGCCGACCAGCTCTGGGGGCGCATCGCCGCCAAGGCCGCGCAGAAGGGCCAGGCGCCGCGCGACGACCCGGACGCCGACGGTCGGTGACCGCCCGTCCCACGGCGGCCACCGCACTCGAGCACGTCCGCGAGCGCGCCGAGGAGCTGCTGGCGGTGCACCTCGGACCGGGTGACTGGACCTTCGCGTTCGACCACGCCAAGACCCGCGCCGGCCAGTGCGACTTCGCCCGCCGGCGCGTCACGGTGAGCCGGTACATCGCGGCCCGGGTGTCGGCGGACGACGTCGAGCAGGTCCTGCTGCACGAGGTCGCCCACGCCCTGGCCGGACCCCGCGCCGGGCACGGACCGGTGTGGCGGCGGACGGCGGCGGCGATCGGGTACACCGGGTCCCGGCTGTACGACGGCCCCATCGCGTCCGAGCTCGCGCCGTGGGTCGGCACCTGCCCGGCCGGGCACGAGCACGTCCGCTACCGAACGCCCACGCGGCCGTTGGCGTGCGCCCGGTGCTCTCGGCGGTTCGACGGGCGCAACCTCATCACGTGGCAGCGGCGGGGAGCGGCGACGGCCTGAGCCGCCGTCGTCCGTCGTGGTGCTGGCGGGAACCGCACGGTGCGGCTGCCGACACCGCACGGATACCGCTCGGCGCCGCCGCTGATACCGCACGGATGCCGCTCGACCGGGAGGCGCGCCGGAGAGCCGTTAGCCTGGACGGATGCACACGGGGCAGCACATCCGGACCGACAGCGGGTCGTCGTGGTTCTTCGACGCCGGCCGGATCGCGCTCGACTTCGCCCACACCGGCGGCTTCGCGGACGACCCCGACGCACGCCGCCCGCGGGCCCGCCTCGGTGAGCTGCTGGTGACCCCCGCCGACCTGGACGAGTGGCTCGGCGACCACACCGAGCCCATCGACCTCGGTGCGACGGCCCGTGAGCTGCAGGACGCCCGGGCGCTCCGCGCCGCGATCGGTCGGCTGGCGGTGGCGGCGGCGCCGGCACCCGCGGCCTCGACGGACCCGGCCGCGCGCACCGCGGTCGCCGCCGGACTCCGCGCCGGCACCGGTCGGACCCGTCCGGCACCGGACGACATCGACACCGTGAACCTGTTCGCCGCGCTGCCGGACGTCCCGCCGGCGCTGCCCGGCGGTCGCCGCCGCGCCGGGGCGAACCGCGTCCGGCTGGCGCAGGCGCTGTCGAGCGTGGCCCGCGACGCCGTGGCGTTGTTCACGGAGGTGGGGTTCGACGACCTCGCCGCGGACGGTCAGCCCACCCGCTTGAGCCGCTGCTCGGCCGACGACTGCGGCCTCGTGTTCTACGACTCGTCGCGCGGCGGGACCCGTCGGTGGTGCTCCATGCAGCGGTGCGGCAACCGGGCGAAGGTCCGCGCGCACCGTGCCCGTCGCGCTGCGGCCTGAGCGGAGCCGCGGGGACCGCTCGCGCGCCCACGACGGCCACGACTGCCCGGACGCTGGAGCCCGCCGGACGCGACGAGGGGCCCCGCGGTCGCGGAGCCCCTCGTGTGTCCGGTCGCGCTGACGACCGGCTGCGGGTCAGAAGGCCAGGTCGGACTCGACCGACTTCGCCTTCATGCGGGCCAGGGCGAGGTTCGCCTTCGCGCGGTCCAGCACGTAGTAGATGAAGACCTCGGGGTGCGAGGCCAGCGGGCGGATGATGTGGAACTGCGACGACAGCGTGATGAGGATGTCGTCGATCGAGTCGGCGAGGCCGAGGGACCGGGCGGTCTTCAGCTTCGCGCGGACGACCTCGGTGTTGCCCGCGGCCGCGAGCTCCAGGTCGATGCCGCTGCCGGCGCCGCCGAGCAGCATGCCGGAGCCGCTGTCGACGACGGCGGCGGCCATCGCGCCGTCGACGGTCAGCAGGTCGTTGAGGGAGTCGTGCAGGGTTGCCATCTGGGGTTCCTTCTCGGGTTGTCCGGTGTGTCGGGTGTACGGGCAGGGGTCGCCGGGGCTGAGCCCCGGCGGGACGGGAGACCCGGGTGCGGTCTGCCGTGGTCCGGGTGTGGTGCGGCTGCGGTGCGGGTCAGACCAGGCCGGCGACGGCAGCCGCGCGGGCACCGGCTGCGGCGTGCGCGGCCAGCTGCTCGCCGAGGCGGGCTGCGGAGCGCCGGGACACGGTGAGGGCCTTGCCGAGCATCTCGTCCGTGTCGAAGAGCGCGGCGAGCACGATGGTCGAGCCGGGGATGCGCATCTGCACCAGGTGCCCGCGGTCGGCCGCGATGATGACGTACTCGCCCGTGCCCATCGGCAGCTCGCGGGCGACGGCCTCGCTCAGCGCCTGGATCGAGCTCGCCATGCTGGCGAACCGCGCGCCGTCGGTGGTACCGGCGGCACCCTCGGCGACGCGGACGACCTCGAAGCCGTCGTCGGTCAGGAGCGACGCGGTCAGCATCGAGCTCGACGAGGACCGGAGCGCCGCGAGTTCGGCGCTGCCGAGTCCGACGACGACGGGGTCCAGGTGCGGGGCGAGGGTCATCAGTGCACTTCCTGGGCGGCGATCATCGCCGCACGCATCTCGATGTTGGCGACGAGGGTCAGCAGGACCGTCGTCATCTGGTCCGTCTGGCGCGGGTCGACCGTGAACACGGGGACGAGCATCTCGGGGTGCGCGGCCTGCAGGGCGTCGGAGAACACCCCGGGGCCGGGGCCGTCGACGACGTCCGAGCGGGTCACCCCGACGACCACGCCACCGCGGTCGTGCAGGTCGCTGAACTCGTCGAGGTACTCCAGCATGCTGGCGACCGGGTCGGCGGCGTCGGCGTTGACGAGCACGACGAGTCCGCGGGCGCGCTCCTTGAGGATCTGCCACATGAAGTCGAAGCGTCGCTGCCCCGGGATGCCGTACAGCCGCACCTTGTCGGAGTCGCCGACGGTGATCTCGCCGTAGTCGAGCGCGACCGTGGTCGTCGCCTTGTCTGCGGTCTCGCGGTCGGTGTTCGCCGCCTCGGTCCGGACGACGGGAACCTCGCTGAGCGCCTCGATCGCGGTCGTCTTGCCGGCACCCATCGGGCCGGCGAACAGGATGACGTGCTCGGCCATCAGCGGGCCAGCCGGTCGAGCAGGCGACGGAAGAGGCCGCTCCGCTGCTGCACGGGCGCCGCGGTCGGCACCGGCCGGTCGAAGGCCGGGCGCGCGAGGGTGATGTCGGGCGTCTGCGAACGGAGGATGCGCATGAGGCTGAAGGCGTTGATGAGGCGGCGGGCCTCGGCGGGCGCGACGTTCGCCTGCTCGGCGAGCTCGTCGACCGTCAGGGCGGCGTACCCGAGGAGCGAGGTCATCCGCACGTGGTCGGGGGTGTGCGCCAGCGTGGTGAAGTTCGGCCACCGCTGCAGGCGGTAGCGGTCGTCGCGCTGCAGCCACCAGGCCAGCTCGCCCGGGAAGGAGTGCAGCCCGATGTGCCAGAGCAGGCCGTGCAGCTCGTTGCCCGGTCCGAGGTCGACGGCGGCCTCGACGTCACGGTCCTCACGGCCGACGCGCACGTCCTCGGGGTCGATCGGCAGGTCGCCGAGCGGGGTGGACCACCAGTAGGAGTCCGAGGCGACGTCGATCACGAGCGGCCCGTGACCGGCGATCTCGACGCGCAGCACCTCGCCGTGGGTCTCCCACAGCGGGCGGAGCGCCATCGCGACCCGGGTCCAGCCGAACCTCGGCATGGGTGTCGGGTCGATGGTCTGGGCCTCCGGGTGGACGAGCTCGTCCCCCGGTCGTCGCGATGCATCCATGCCTCGGTCACCTTCCTGGTACCGGTCCCCCGGCTGTCGTCCCGCGGCGGTTCACCGGCCGCGCGGACCCTCCGATCCAACTGGAGGCGAGGGTGCGTCAGGTAGCCCCCGTCTGGGCGGCACCTGTCGGGGAGGCATGCGCCCACGTTCCGAAACCGAGGATTCGGCCCGCCGAATCCTCTGGCATGCTGGGCGGGTGACCGACACCGCAGCCAGCCGCCGACCCCGCTCCGGTCGCCCGCACACGGCGCCGGACCGTGGGCCCGGCGGTCCCCGGCGCCGAGCGGCCGGCCTCACCCTGCTCGGTCCCGCGTTCGTCGCCGCGATCGCCTACGTCGACCCCGGTAACGTCGCCGCGAACCTGACCGCCGGTGCGCAGTACGGCTACCTGCTGCTCTGGGTGCTCGTCGCGGCGAACGCGAGCGCGGTCGTGGTGCAGTACCTCTCGGCCAAGCTCGGCGTCGTCACCGGCCGGTCACTGCCGGAGCACCTCGGGCTCCGCATGCGGCGCACGCCCCGGCTGCTCTTCTGGGCGCAGGCCGAGGTGGTCGCCGCGGCCACCGACGTCGCCGAGGTGATCGGCGGCGCACTCGCGCTGCACCTGCTGTTCGGACTGCCGCTCGTCGCCGGCGGCGTCCTGACCGGCGTGGTGTCGATGGCGATCCTGCTGCTGCACAGCCGACGCGGCACCCGCACGTTCGAGGCCGTCGTCACGACGATGCTCGCCATCCTGACCGTCGGGTTCTGCGCCGGGCTCCTCTTCGCACAGGTGTCCCCCGGCGAGCTCGTCAGCGGCCTCGTCCCCCGCTTCGAGGGCTCGCAGTCGGTCCTGCTCGCCGCGTCGATGCTCGGCGCGACGGTCATGCCGCACGCGGTCTACCTGCACTCGGCGCTCGCGCGCGACCGGCACGGCGACGTGCCCGCGGGTCCGGAGCGCCGACGGGTCCTCGTCGCGACGCGGTGGGACGTCGGACTCGCGCTCGTCGTCGCCGGCGGGGTGAACGTGTGCATGCTCGTGCTCGCCGCGGCGACGCTGCCCGGGGTCGCGGGGACGGACACCATCCCCGGCGCACAGCGGGCGATCGAGGCGAACGTCGGCCCGGTCGTCGGCGTCCTCTTCGCGGTCGGCCTGCTCGCGTCCGGACTCGCCTCGACCTCGGTCGGCTGCATGGCGGGCGCGGAGATCATGCACGGCCTGCTGCACGTGCGCGTCCCGGTCGTCGCGCGGCGGGTCGTGACGCTCCTGCCCGCGGTGGCCCTGCTCGCCCTCGGGGTCGACCCGACGATGCTCCTCGTGCTGAGCCAGGTCGTGCTGAGCTTCGGGATCGCCTTCGCGATCGTGCCGCTGGTGGTCTACACGTCCCGTCGCAGCATCATGGGCACGGACGTCAACGCCGTGCCCACCCGCGTCGTCGCGGGGGTCATCGCATCGGTGATCGTCGCGCTCAACGTGGCCCTCGTGGTGCTGACCCTGGCCGGCTGACGGCGCCCGTCCGGGTGCCGCCGCCCGCCGGCCGGGTCGGCGTGCCGGGTGTCAGTCGACGACCCGGACGTCCTTCCAGAAGGCGTAGTAGCCCGAGTAGTCCTTGCCCACGCGGTCGAAGGACGACGGGATCGGGGTCGGGTACGACCACGCGCGGTCCGGCAGCGGCTGGCCGTCGACCGTGACGGTGTAGTACTGCGTGTCGCCCTTCCACGGGCAGTGGTACTGGGTGTCGCTCTCCGAGAAGAACTCCGGCTTCACGCTCGACGGCGGGAAGTACCAGTTGCCCTCGATCTGGATGAGGTCCTCCTGCGGGGCCTCCGCGATCACGGTGTCACCGACGACTGCCTTCATGACGTGCTCCTTGCGATCCACGGCGTCCAGGCGACGCCTGCGATCCGGAACGCTACGCCGCAGCGCTCGATTCCCGCAGGACGACCAGGTCCGGTCCCGCGGCGAGCGCCCCGCGCACCGTCTCGGGGTCGAGGTCCGACGCCCCCTCCGCCGCGCTGACCAGGTGCCGCACCGCGCGGCGCAGGCCCGTGTACGCCGCGCAGGCCACCGCTGCCTCGGGCGAGGTGTGGTCGATGCCGGTGGCGACCAGGGCGTCGACGACCGCGCCGGCCGCGAGCAGGTCCTCCACCGTGCTCTCCGGCACCTCGGCGGTGTCCGTCGGCTCGCCGGCGTCGTCCGCCACGTCGGCTCCGCCACCCGTCGAGCGCCCCGCGGCCACGACCGCGACGACGCACCGGTCGCCCCGCTCGGCCTGGAGGCGCGTCACCCGTTCCGCCACCGCCGTCGCGTTGCCGAGGTGGCCGAGCACGACCTCCGGACCGTCCGGCAGCAGCGCTGCCGCGGCCCGTGCCAGCGCGGTGCCGTCGGTCCCGCGGGAGGCGGCACGGCCCGGCTCCGGGAGCACGTCGACCCAGACGACGAGGTGGGCGTCGCGGGCGATCCGCCCGGCGCCGCCGACGCCCCACGCGAACCGGACCTGGTACTTCCCCTGGGTGCCTGCTGCCACCCGACCACGATAACCGGGCACGTGCCCTGTCCGTCCTCACAGGTGGGCGTCGACGGGCGGTCCGGCCGGTGCCGCGACCGTAGGATCGAGGACCATGGAGATCGCCACCGTCCCCACCCTGACCGGCGACCGTGTCACGCTCGAGCCCCTGGCCGCCGAGCACGCGGACGACCTGCGCGCGGCGGTGACGGACGGCGACCTCTGGCGCACCTGGTACACCTCGGTGCCCGCGCCCGACGCGGTCGACGACGAGATCGAGCGCCGGCTCGGCGAGCACGCCGCCGGTCGGATGCTGCCCTTCGCCGTCCGTGACCGTCCGACGGGTCGCGTGGTCGGGTCGACGACCTTCATGAACGTCGACACCACGAACCGCCGCGTCGAGATCGGGCACACGTTCCTCGCCCGAGCAGCCCAGCGGACCGGCATCAACACCGAGGCGAAGCTGCTCATGCTCTCGCACGCCTTCGACACGTGGCAGTGCATCGCGGTCGAGTTCCGCACGCACTGGCACAACCACCAGTCGCGCGCGGCCATCGCGTCCCTCGGCGCGAAGCAGGACGGTGTCCTCCGCAGCCACTCGATCGGTCGCGACGGCACCCTCCGCGACACGGTCGTCTTCTCGATCACCGCCGCCGAGTGGCCCACCGTGCGGCTGGCACTGACCGAGCGGCTGCGCACGCGCGACCAGGCCGAGGGGTCCCGACGTCGCGCAGCCCGGCACGCCTGAACCGCCCGGCTCGGCTGCACCGCCCCGTCCCCCGCACGGGCAGCGGCACCCGGGTGCCCCGGGGTACCGTCCGGGACATGCACGTCGGTCTCCGCATCGTCCTCGACGCCCCCGTCGACGCCGTCCGCGACGCCCTGCTCTCGCCGTCGGTGATGGTCGCCGTCACGAAGCCGTTCCTCGTCTACCGGTCACGCTCCCCCGAGGGCCTGCCCGATCGGTGGACGCCGGGCGTCCCGCACCCGATCACGGCGGACGCCTTCGGCATCGTGCCGAGCGGTGACACGCACGTCGACCTCGACCTGTACGAGGTGGAGGGGGTCCCGGTGCAGCGCGACAACGGCGGCGGTGTCTCCGGCCTGTTCGGTCGCATGACGATGCGGCACCGGATGGCCACCGTGGACCTCGGCGACGGCAGGACCCTGCTGCTCGACCGACTGTCCTACCGGATGCGTCCCGCTGCGCTCGGCGCCGCGCTCTGGCCCGGCATGTGGGTCATCTGGCAGTGGCGTGCCCTGCGGATGCGCCGACTCGCCCCGTCCTGGCGCTAGTCCTTGCCGCGCGTGCCGAGCATCGGGTCGTACGACGTCGAGCCCGCCGACCTCCGGCGTCCGGTCGCGTGGGGCCTCGGCGCCGTCGCGACGCTCACGGGCGTCCTCGCGGTGATCGGGTGGCCGCTACCCGTGGTGTCGCGGTACGGCAGACCGTCGGACGCGTGGGACCGCACAGTGTTGCTCGTGCAGGAGTGGGCGGCGCACGACGGGTGGCGGATGTCGGGAGCTTCCTGGCTCTGGGGCGGCCTCGCGGTCGCGGCGACCGTCGGGGCCGTCGTCGTGCGGGCCTCCCGACCGGGACACGCGCTCAGCCGGCGGGCGTCGCTCGCGACCCTGCTGCCCGGAGGGGTCACGGCCGTGACGGGACCGGTCGTGCAGGCCGCGCTGGGCGTCCCGTGGTCGAACTACTCGACTCCCGAGGTCGACCGGCCCGCGGTCGTCGTCGCCGTCCTCGTCGTCGCGGGCGTCCTGGCGCTCCCGCTCCTGCAGCGCCGGGTCACCCGAGGACGTCCGGCGGTCAGGCCCTCCGCGGGTGAGGGGCACGAACGGGCACCCCGTCCCTAGGCTGCACCCGTGACGACCGTTCCCCCGCACCGCCCCGCCCCCGAGGTCGAGCAGGCGCTCCTCGCCCTGAACGACGGGTCCCACCCCTTCGAGGTCCGGAAGGACGACGACCGGATCGTCGCGGTCTGGCGCCACCGGCTCCAGGGCGCCCAGCTCGCCTGGGGCAAGGCCGAGTGGCGCTACCGCGTCACGCTCCTCGACGACAGCGGGGAGTACACGACGAGTGTGGTGCAGAAGAACTGGGACGGGGAGAACACCGCCTTCTCGTTCCGGTCGAGCGACGTGACCGGGCCGGTCGACGACGTCCTCGCCCGCGCCGGTTGGACGAAGCGACGGAGCGCGGTGGGACGGCTGCTCGGCAGGGTCCTCGGCCGCGACTGACACGGCCGGCTCCGTCCACGGACCGCGGCCGGTCGCTGGCGGGTCCGGAGGAGCCGGGCGTACGCTCGCCGTGTGAGCCAGACGCAGGAGCCGAGGACCCGGGAGCGCGTGCACAGCACGCTCGCCACCGTGGACTGGCGGCGGATGACGTTCGACCTGTACCGCCGCGTGCGCGCCACGTCGGACCCCGAGACCGCCCACGCGATGTGGCGCGAGACCCGCGACGCGATGTTCGGCGAGCACCCGGCCAGTCCGCTGCTCGACGAGGACGCGCGCGACTTCGAGGCGCTGCCCGTGCCCGACTACGACCCGGAGTGGCGCTTCCGCGCCCGGATCGAGGACGCGGAACCGCAGGCGATGGACGTCGAGACCGGCACCGACGGGATCGTGCACTTCGACCGGCTCGGCGTCGTCCGGCTGCCGGGCATCGGCATGCTCGACGTCTGGTCGCACGGCGGGTACGCGGGCGGGATCTTCGTGCCGGTGAAGGACGCCAGCGCCGGCAGGGCTCGTGGCACGTACGGCGGCGGGCGCTACCTGCTCGACACGATCAAGGGTGCGGACCTCGGCGGCGACGACGACGAGCTCGTCCTCGACTTCAACTTCGCGTACAACCCGTCGTGCGCGTACGACCCGGCGTGGGCGTGCCCCCTCGCACCCCCGGGCAACACCGTCGCCGTGCCGATCCCGGTCGGCGAGCAGTACGACTTCTGACACCGACCAGCAGACACCCAACGGACAGGACGCAACGGTGGAGCGCATGACGGGACTCGTGGCCCTCGACGTGGGCGGTCGCGTGCCGCCCTTCGAGCAGGTCCGCTCGCAGATCGCCGCGCAGATCGCGGCCGGGTACCTGGTGGACGGGGAGCGCCTGCCGAGCGTGCGGGCCCTCGCCGAGGAGCTCGGCCTGGCCGCCGGGACGGTCGCCAAGGCCTACCAGCTGCTCGAGGAGACCGGACTCGTGCACACCGCACGCGGCGCCGGGACCCGGGTCATCCGGCCCGCCGCGGTGCCGGACGCCGTCGCCGACGCCGCACGCGCCCTGGTGGCCGCGGCGAAGGAGGCGGGGCTCTCCGCCGACCAGGCCGCGGCAGCCCTGCGCGAGGCCTGGCCCGCCTGAGGCGACCACCCGGTTCGAGGTGACCGCCCCGTCACGCGATGCGGGTGGCGGAGACGAGCCGGGCCTCCCGGCCGACCGCCGTCACGACACCACCGCGGAGAGCGCTCAGCAGTGTTCCGAGACGTACGCGTCGTCCGACGGGGTGACCAGGTCGCGATCCCGCAGGATCGTCATCGCCGGACGGTCCCGCAGCGCGCACACCGACGACCACGGGCGGTCGAGGGTGTCCGCGTACTCGATGTCGATCACGCGCTTCCCGTAGACCTCCGTGTAGGCCGAGCACTCCTGGTACTGCACGCACTCCTCGGCGACGACGAAGTCGAAGCCCGTCGTCTGCCGCCCGGCCGTCCCGAGCTGCGGCGTGTTCTTCTGCCCGACGGCGAGCCCGTGCGCGTGCCCGACCCGAACGAGCGACGCGGCGAGCGCGAGGTTCCCGGACCGGGTCAGCCGCTTCCCGGAGCGCGTCCACGAGTCGAGGTTGTCGAACTCGACCGCGTCGAACCCCCGGTCGGCACACCGGGCGACCGACCTGGTCAGGACCTTCGTGATCGCCGTCCGCTTCGCCGCCGTCCGGGTGTCGAGGAGCACCTCGTCCGGCCAGCCCGGGTCCGACACGGTCTTCCCCGCCGCGTCGCGGAGGAGCGCCGACGGTGCTGCGCGCTGCCAGTCGGCCAGCGTGCCCGGCTGCGTCTGGAAGCCGTTGACGTAGCAGATGCCGTACGTCCCAGGGGCCGGCCGGTCGGTGCTGTCGCGCTCGACGATCGTGACGCCCCGAGCCGGGGTGTACCCGCCGCCGAGCTGGTAGTCCGGACGGCCCGACGTCGGCAGGTTCGCGTACGACGCCGCCTGTTCGGTGGGCGCGGTGGCGGGGGCGGCACCGGCCGCGCAGCCCGTGCTGCCGAGCACGGCGACCAGGGCGACCGCGGCGGTCAGCAGGACGGATCGGGTGTGCACCACGGGATCATCGCACGCGCTCGGCGAACGGTCCGGCCCGGATCCGGCACCCGCACGCTATGCTAGGAGTACTCGAGGCGCCGATCGCCTCGTGCGTCGTACGGACGCCCCCGACTCCCGACCCTCATCCGGTCGATGATCGCGCACCGACATCCCGGTGCCAGGCTCTCTGCTGCGGCGACCGCGTCAGCCTCTGCTGACGCGGGGTTCCCGCCCGCGCGCCACATGCCAGCGCGCCCACGGCCGGCACGAGCCGGCTCGAAAGGTCACCATGACCAACCAGGACATCCGCTTCACCGATCTCGGCGTCCCCGCGCCGATGGCCCAGGTCCTCGCCCAGCAGGGCAAGGAGACCGCCTTCCCGATCCAGGCCGACACGCTCCCCGACTCCCTGCAGGGCAAGGACGTGCTCGGTCGCGGCCGCACCGGCTCCGGCAAGACGATCGCGTTCGCGATCCCGCTGGCCGCCCGCCTCGCCGCGAGCCGCCGCCCCCGTCGTGCCGGCCGCCCCCGCGCGCTCGTGCTCGCCCCGACGCGTGAGCTCGCGACGCAGATCGACGCGACCCTCGCGCCGCTCGCGAAGTCGATGGGCCTGAACACCACCACGATCTTCGGTGGTGTCGGCCAGGGCCGTCAGGTCGACGCCCTGCGCGCCGGCGTCGACGTGGTCGTCGCCTGCCCGGGTCGCCTCGCCGACCTCATGCAGCAGGGCCACGTGCACCTCGGCGACATCGAGGTCACCGTCCTCGACGAGGCCGACCACATGGCCGACATGGGGTTCCTGCCCGGCGTGACGAAGATCATGCAGGCGACGCCGGAGCAGGGGCAGCGTCTGCTCTTCTCCGCCACGCTCGACAACGGCGTGGACAAACTCGTCAAGAAGTTCCTGCACAGCCCGGTGATGCACTCCGTCGACGACGAGACCAGCCCCGTCGAGGCGATGACCCACCACCTGTTCGAGGTCGCCGACGCCGACGCGAAGAAGGACCTCGTCCGCGTGCTCGCCTCGGGCACCGGTCGTCGCATCATGTTCATGCGCACGAAGCACCACGCGAAGCGCCTGGCAAAGCAGCTCAGCTCGCAGGGCATCCCCGCGGTCGACCTGCAGGGCAACCTGTCGCAGGGCGCCCGTGAGCGGAACCTGGCGAAGTTCTCCTCCGGCGAGGCCCTCGTGCTCGTCGCGACCGACGTCGCCGCCCGTGGCGTGCACGTCGACCACGTCGAGCTCGTCGTGCACGTCGACCCGCCGACCGAGCACAAGGCGTACCTGCACCGCTCGGGTCGCACGGCCCGCGCAGGCTCCTCGGGTGACGTCGTCACCGTCACGATGCCGGCCGAGCGCCGCGACGTCGCGCAGATGATGCGTGCGGCCGCGATCAAGGTCACGCCGCAGCAGGTCACCGCGACCTCGCCCGCCGTCACGACGCTGGTCGGGGAGGTCGCCCCGATCCGGCACGTCGAGGAGGCCCCGGTCCAGCAGCAGCGCCAGCGCCAGCCGCGTGCGGCCGAGTCGTCCCGCTCCGAGACCGCGGGCAGCGGTCGTCGCCGTGGTCGCGGCGGACGGTCGGGAGGCGCCGCACAGGCCCCCGAGACCGCCTCGGCCGGTCGCGGCTCGGGTCGGAACGGCGGCGGTCGCGGTGGTCGTCCGGTCACCGAGGGCGCCGGCGCTGCCGGTTCCCGCGGCGGTTCGGCCCGTGGTGCGTCGGCGGGCGGTGCCGCTGCCGGCGGTCAGCGCCGTTCGGGCGGCAGCCGTCGGGCGTCGAGCGACGTCGTGCGCGGTGGGTCCGCTCCGGTGTGGTCGTCCGAGGGCGGCTACGCGGCGGGTCGTGGTGCCGGCTCCGAGTCCGGTGGCGGTCGTCGCGGCGGCTCGCGTCGCGCCTCCCGTCCGGCGGGGGCGGCCGACCGCCACTGAGGTCGCGCTCCACGCCGGGATCCGAACCTGGACGGTCGCTGCGCGCAGCGCGACTCCGGACGCGTACGTTCTGGTTCACCGAAGGCCGCGCGAGTGGCCGACGGGGAATCGTCCGTCGTTGGAAGGAGACCGTATGAGTGGCAGCGAAGAGAACCACACCGGCGAGAAGCTCGGCGGGAAGCTCAAGGAAGGCATCGGCAACCTGACCGGCAACGACAAGCTGAAGGCCGAGGGTCAGACCGACCAGGCCAAGGCGTCTGCCAAGCAGGGCGTCGACGACGTGAAGGACGCGGCGCACGGCGTCGCCGACAGCCTCCGCGACGAGAAGCACTGAAGCCGGTCCACGACCGCGCTGCGAAGCCCCCGGATCCGATCGGATCCGGGGGCTTCGTCGTGCGTGCGGTGTCGGCTAGTGCAGGGCGCCGACCGAGGCGAGGCCGGCGCGGAGCAGGGTGCCGCGGCCGCCCTCCATCTCCTCGGCGACGGCGTCGGAAGCCGCCTCCATCGGGCTCATCCACGTGAGCTCGAGGGCGTCCTGCCGCGGCTCGCACGTCCCGGTGACCGGGACGACGTACGCCAGCGAGATCGCGTGCTGCCGCTCGTCGGTGTAGACCGAGGCGCCGGGCAGCGGGAAGTACTCCGCCACCGTGAACGGGGTCGGGCTCGAGGGGAGCTGCGGGAAGGCCATCGGGCCGAGGTCCTTCTCGAGGTGCCGGAAGAGCGCCGTCCGGATCGACTCGCCGAACATCACCCGCCCGGAGACGAGCGTCCGGGCGATCGAACCGCTCGGGGACACCCGGAGCAGCACGCCGACCTCGGTCACGACACCGAGGCCGTCGGTGCGGACGGGGAGTGCCTCGACGTAGCAGATGGGCAGCCGACGGCGGATGTTCGCCAGTTCCTCGTCGGACAGCCAGCCGGAGTCGGGGTCGGGGGTGCGCAGCGAGGCCATGCCCCGTGTCTACCAGGCACCGCGGCGAGTTCGACGCACGGCGCGGCCACTGTGGACGGCTAGCGTCGTCCACATGATCGATGCGGACGTCGTGCAGTGGACCCGATCGGCCGACGAGCGGGCCGGCACACCGCTGCTCGTCGCCCTGCACGGGGTGGGGTCGAACGAGCGGGACCTGCTCGGACTGGCCCCGGCGCTGCCGCCCGCGTGGACGGTCGCCTCGCTCCGCGCACCGATGCCGTGGGGGCCGGGGTACTCCTGGTACCCGCTCGGGACACCCGGGTCGCCGGCGCTCGGACCGGTCGACACCGCGGTCGACGGGGTCCTCGACTGGATCGACGCCGTCGCCGCGGAGCACACCCGGGTGGGGCTGCTCGGGTTCTCGCAGGGCGGGTCGATGGCGCTGCAGCTCCTCCGCGCCCGGCCGCAGGACTTCGCGTTCGCGGTGTCCCTGTCGGGGTTCGTCGTGCCGGGCGTGACCGACGCGCGCGACGAGGCCGTCGCCGCCGTCCGCCCGCGGGTGTTCCTCGGGCACGGCGACCTCGACCCGGTGATCCCGCCCGAGGCCACCGCCCGCACGCAGGCCTGGGCCGCCGCGCACACGGACGTGACCGACCGGTCCTACGCGGGACTGCCGCACGCGGTGTCGGCCGAGGAGCTCGCCGACGTGGCCGCGTTCATGGCGGTGGAGCAGTCGACCGAGGGACCGGACGACGGCCGGGAG